>JAPUKG010000348.1 GCA_027295775.1 Pseudomonadota bacterium | reverse complement strand
CAGCGCGAGCTCTTCTAATAGGAGCGCGGTAGGCCCAGCACGTGCTCGGTCACGAAGTTGAGGGCCATCTCCTGGGAGATGGGCGCCAGGCGCATGAGCCGGGCCTCGCGCCAGTAGCGCTCGACGTGGAACTCCCTGGCGTAGCCGAAGCCGCCGAAGGTCTGGAGCGCGCGGTCGCAGGCGCGGAAGCCCGCGTCGGCGCAGCGGAGCTTGGCCATGTTGGTCAGTCCGCCGGCGGGCAGCCCCCGATCGTAGGTCCAGGCCGCGTGCTTCCACAGCAGGTCCGCCGCCTGGAGCTCGCTGTACGAGTCGCCGAGCGGGTGGGCGACCGCCTGGTTCTGGCCAATGGGCCGGTCGAAGACGATGCGCTCCTTGGCGTAGGCCACGGCCTTGTCGATGGCGCGCAGGCCGATGCCCACGGCCTCGGCCGCGACCATGATGCGCTCGGGGTTGATGCCGTCCAGCAGGTGGTAGAAGCCGCGGCCCACCTCGCCCACGACGTCCTCGTTCGAGACGGGCAGGTCGCGGAGGAAGACCTCGTTCGAGTTGACCGCGTTGCGGCCCATCTTCGGGATCTCGCGGATCTCGACGTGGTCGGGGTCGAGGTCGGCCAGGAACAGGGTCAGCCCGTCGAAGCGGCGCGCGCACTCGTCCCGCGGCGTCGTGCGCGCCAGCAGCAGGATCTTCTGGCACTGCTGGGCCTTCGTGTTCCACACCTTCTTGCCGTTCACGATCCAGCGGTCCCCGTCCCTCCGGGCCGCGGTGCGGATGCGCGAGGTGTCGGTTCCGGCGTCGTCCTCGGTCACGCCGAACGAGGTGTGGAGGTCGCCGCGCGCGGTCGGCGGCAGGACCTTCTCCTTCAGCGCCTCGCTGCCGTGGTGGATCACGGGGCCCATCCCGAAGATCGAGAGGTGCAGGGTGGAGGCGGCGTTCATGGCGCCGGCGCTCCCGGCCACGGTGTGCAGGAGGGTCCCGGCGTGGAGGACGCCCAGCCCGGCCCCGCCGTACTTCTCGGGGATCGCGATCCCCATCCAGCCCTGCTCGGCGAAGGCCCGGTAGAAGTCCCAGGGGAACTGCTTCTTCTCGTCGTGCTCGCTCCAGTAGTCGTCGTCGAAGGCCGAGGCCAGATTTTCGGCCTCGCGGGCGATGCTCTCGAGCTCCGGGTCGCTGGAGAAATCCATGAGAGTCTCCTCAGGCGGGCTAGATGCCCCCGCGGGGTAAGATCCTACAAAAATCGCTGCCGAGCCACTTTTTTTTCTTTTCCTGCGCCACGAATGACCCCCTGCCGGCCACTCCCTGAACACATCAGCAGCATCTCCTTCCCGAGATCGCGAACCCGAGGCATCCGTGTCTCGGGTTCGTTGCTTTGGGGGGCGCGTCCGCTTCTGGCCCCTTCCTGACGTGTTATACGAGATCGCGTGGGCCGGGCCCTCCTCCTCGGCGTGCTCCTCCTGGCCGGGCTCCTGGCCCTCGTCCTCTGGCGAGTGCTTCCCGGCCAGCGCACCCACGCCCTGACCTCGACCAGCTTCCGCCAGCTCGAGGCGAGCGGCGTGGGCCACGGCGCGATCGACCGGTTGCTCCCGCTCCAGGACCGGGAGTTCGTGGACCCCTCGGAGCTGGTGGCGGCGGCCGAGGCGCTGCTCGAGCCCGCCGAGGTCGAGCGGATCGGAGAGCGGCTCCGCCGATCGATCCGCACCCGCCCGTGCGGGCCCAACCGATCGGCGCGGCGCGTCCACCGGATCCAATCCAGCCGCGACCACCCGCTCTACGACCGGCTGCGCGCACACACCCTGGTCCCGCAGGCGGAGCTGCCCGCGGTTCCCACCCAGCTGGTCTTCCTGCCCGGCGATCGCGGCGCCTTCGTGCTGGGCAAGCTCGGCGAGCTCGCGCACTTCGACGCGGCGCTCCACGCGACGTCGGCGCTGCACATCCCCGGCGTGTACCAGGGGGGCGGCGACCAGGGTGCCGTGGCCGTACTGCCGGCGCCGGACTTTCCCGAGAGCTGCCACCTGTACGTCGCGTTCGTCTCCGAGGCCGGAGATCGAAACGTGGTGCAGCGGCTCTGCTGGGAAGGAGATGCCGAAGCGGCTGCCGAGAGCCTCGTCGACGTGCTCCGCTTTCCGAAGGACGACGCTTTAGAGGTGCACGGGATCGGGGGCCTCCACTTCACCGGCGACGGGACCCTGCTGGTGGCGGTGGGCGATCCGTCCCAGGATCACGCGCAGCGGCCCTTCGATCTCGAGGGCAAGCTCCTGGCCGTTCCTCCCGAGCACCTGAAGCCGGGCTTCTTCGTGATTCCCCACGGCGCGCGGTTCGCGACACTCCGGTCGTTCCTGTCCTGGCCCCGGCCCACCATCGTCGCGTCCGGCCTGCGCGCGCCCTTCTCGCTGACGCCGTGGCGAGGGATGCTCTTGATCGGAGATGTGGGGGACGACGGCTGGGGATCCCACGAGGAGATCCAGCTCTACTCGGCGCCGGGCGCGAACTACGGCTGGCCCGAGTGCCGCGATCCGGATCTCCACGCGGAC
>JAPUKG010000347.1 GCA_027295775.1 Pseudomonadota bacterium | reverse complement strand
GCCACGCCCTGGAAGTACGCCTCGCCGCCGGTGGCGCCGTAGAGGACGACATTGCCGGTGATGATGTTCTCGGCGGCGGTGTACTTCGCCCCCTGCGGGACGCGGACGATGATCTTGCCGCCCGACAGGCCCTTGCCACAGTAGTCGTTGGTGTCGCCCTCGACCCGAAGCGTGATCCCCGCCGGAACGAAGGCACCGAAGCTCTGTCCCGCCGAGCCCGTGAAGCGGATGTCGATCGTGTCCTCGGGCAGGCCTCCCTCGCCGTATTTGAGCGACACCTCGGAGCCCAGGATGGTCCCCGCGGTGCGGTCCGTGTTGCGGATGGGCAGCTGGATCTCGACCTTCCGGCCACCGTCGAGGGCCGGCTTGGCGAGCTCCAGGAGCTCCATGTCGAGCACGCTCTCGAGCTCCTTCGACAACACCTGCTCCTCGCAGTTGTAGAGGGCGAAGGGCACGTCCGGCTTGTGCAGCAGATCCGAGAAGTCGAGATCGCGCGCCTTCCGGTTCCGGACGGCGGCGTCGACCTCGAGGCGGTCCACCTGCCCGATCATCTCATTCACGGTCCGGAAGCCGAGGGCGGCCATGTACTCCCTGACCTCCTCGGCCACGAAGAGCAGGTAGTGCACCACGTCCTCCGGCAGCCCCGCGAACTTCTTGCGCAGCTCGGGATTCTGCGTCGCGACGCCCACCGGACAGGTGTTCAGGTGGCAGACCCGCATCAGGATGCAGCCCATGGCGACCAGCGGTGCGGTCGAGAAGCCATACTCGTCGGCGCCGAGCAGGGCAGCGATCACCACGTCGCGTCCGGTCTTGAGCCCGCCGTCGGTCTGGACCCGGATGCGGCCGCGCAGGTCGTTCAGCACCAGGGTCTGCTGGGTCTCGGCCAGACCGATCTCCCACGGGACCCCCGCGTACTTGATCGAGGCCTGCGGCGACGCGCCCGTGCCCCCGTCGTGACCGGAGATGAGGACGCCGTCGGCCTTGCCCTTCGAGACGCCGGCGGCGATGGTGCCGACCCCGGTCTCGGCCACGAGCTTGACACTGACGCGGCCCCGCCGGTTCGCGTTCTTCAGGTCGTAGATGAGCTGGGCCAGGTCCTCGATGGAGTAGATGTCGTGGTGCGGCGGCGGCGAGATCAGGCCCACGCCGGGCGTCGAGTACCGGGTCTTGGCGATGGCCTCGCTGACCTTGTGTCCCGGGAGCTCGCCGCCCTCTCCGGGCTTGGCGCCCTGGGCCACCTTGATCTGCATCTCGTCCGAGTTCACCAGGTACCAGCTGCTGACGCCGAACCGCCCGGAGGCCACCTGCTTGATCGCGCTCCGCCGCAGGTCGCCGTTCGGCTCGGGTGTGAAGCGATCGGGATCCTCGCCCCCTTCGCCGGTATTGCTCTTGCCGCCCAGTCGGTTCATGGCGATGGCCAGGGTCTGGTGCGCCTCGAGGGAGATCGAGCCGTAGGACATGGCGCCGGTGCAGAAGCGCTTCACGATCTCGTTGGCGGGCTCCACCTCTTCCAGCGGGATGGGCTCCGCTGCGTTCTTGAACTTGAACAGGCCACGCAGCGTGCACAGGCGCTTGGACTCGCCGTCCGCGGCCTGGGCGAACTCCTTGTAGGTCTCGTAGCTCTCCTCGCGGACCGCGGATTGGAGCTTCGCCACGCTGTCCGGGTTGAACGTGTGGCGCTCGCCGCGCTCCCGCCACTGGTACAGCCCGCCCGGATCGAGCTCGGGGTACGAGAACTCCTCGCCGGGGAAGGCGCGGGCGTGACGCGTGGCCGACTCGCCCGCGATCACGTCGTAGCCCACGCCGGAGACCCGCGACGACGTGCCCGCGAAGCAGCGGTCGACCAGATCGCGGTCCAGACCGACGGCCTCGAAGATCTGGGCGCCGCGGTAGCTCTGCAGGGTCGAGATCCCCATCTTGGCCATGGTCTTCAACAGGCCCTTGTCGCACGCCTTGAGGTAGGTGACCACGCCCCTCTCGACGTCGATCCCTTCGGGCACGAAGGTGCGCTCTTCGACGAGCTCCTGGACGGTCTCGAACGCCAGGTAGGGGTTGATCGCGCCGGCGCCGTAGCCCACCAGCAGGGCGAACTGGGCCACGTCCCGCGGCTCGCCCGTCTCGCACACGATCCCGCACTGGGTCCGCAGCTCCGCTCGCACCAGGTGGTGGTGAACCGCGCCCGTGGCCAGCAGCATGGGGATCGGCGCCAGATCCGGCGTCACCCCGCGATCGGAGAGGATGACCAGGTTGACGCCGTCCCGGACCGCCTGCTCGGCCTCACGGCAGAGGGTGTCCAGGGCGGAGAGGAGGCCGTCGCCCGCGTCGGCCACCTTGAAGAGTGCCGACAGGGTGCGCGCCTCGAAGCCCGGCAACGAGATCTGACGGATCCGCTCGAGCTCCTCGTTGCGCAGGATCGGACGGTTGCAGCGCAGCATGCGCGCGTGCTCGGGGGTCTGGGTGAGCAGGTTCTTCTCCGCGCCCAGGGTCGAGTAGAGGGACATCACCGTGCCCTCGTTGATCGAGTCCATGGCCGGGTTCGTCACCTGGGCGAAGAGCTGCTTGAAGTAGTGGTAGAGCATGCGCGGCCGGTCCGAGAGACAAGCCAGCGCCGCGTCCTCCCCCATCGACCCGATCGCCCACTTCCCGTCCGCCACCATCGGGGCGATCAGGAGCCTGAGATCCTCGCTGGTGTACCCGAAGACCTGCTGCAGCTGGAAACGCCGCTCGGGGTTCATGTTCTCGTCGGGGACGCCGGCCCGAGGCAGGTCGTCCAGCACGACGCGGTTCTTCTCGACCCACTCGCGATAGGGGTGGCGCCGGGTGTAGCTCGACTTGATCTCTTCGTCCTCGACGATGCGCCCCTGCTCGAGGTCGACGAGGAAGATCTTGCCCGGGTGCAGGCGCCCCTTGACCAGCACGTTCTCGGGCGCGATATCCAGCACCCCGACCTCGGACGCCATCACCACGAACCCGTCGCGGGTGACGACGTAGCGAGAGGGCCGAAGGCCGTTGCGGTCGAGCACGGCGCCGATCTGGCGGCCGTCGGTAAAGGCGATGGAGGCCGGACCGTCCCAGGGCTCCAGCAGGAACGAGTGGTACTCGTACCAGGCCCGGAGCTCCTCGCTCATCTCGGTGTGGTTCTCCCAGGCCTCCGGGATCATCATCAGCACGGCTTCGGCGAGCTCGCGGCCGTTCAGACACAGGAACTCGAGGGCGTTGTCGAACTGGGCAGAGTCGCTGGCGGACGCCGGCCGCATCACCGGGTAGACCTTCTCGAGGTCGTCGCCGAAGAGCTCGGAGCGGAAGGTGCCCTCTCGGGCGCGCATGGCGTTGCGGTTGCCCTTCAGCGTGTTGATCTCGCCGTTGTGCGCCATGTACCGGAACGGCTGGGCCAGGTCCCAGGCGCCGAAGGTGTTGGTGCTGTAGCGGGAGTGCACCAGGGCCAGCGCGGACTCGATGTCCGGATCCACCAGGTCCGGGTAGAAGGGCTCGATCTGGGAGGCGGTCAGCATGCCCGTGAAGACGAAGGTCCGACCCGAAAAGCTGGGCAGATAGACGAAACCCTCCCCGTCGCGTCGGGTGGCGCGGTTCTCGAAGACCCGCCGGATCACGAAGAGCTTGCGCTCCAAGGCGTCGGGATCGAGTCCGTCGGCAGCCGCAACAAAGATCTGGCGAAAGACCGGCATGGATTCCTGGGCCAGCCAGCCGATCGCCTCCGGCCGTGTGGGCACGTCGCGCCAGCCGAGCACCCGCTGGCCCTCCTCCACGACCCCCTGCTCGAGGGTGCGAATCTGCCATTCCTGCTCGTCCGCCTCTGGGGACAGGAAGACCATCCCCGAGGCGTACGCGCCGGGCGCCGGCAGCTCGAAGCCCAGTGCCGCCGCCTGCTTGCGCAGCAGGCGGTCCGGGAGCTGGATCGTGATGCCCGCGCCGTCGCCGGTGTCGGGGTCGCAGCCGCAGGCGCCCCGGTGCTCGAGGTTCACGAGCACCTGGATGCCCTTGTGGATCAGGTCGTGCGACTTCTCTCCCCGAATGTTCGCCACGAACCCGACGCCGCAGGCGTCGTGCTCATGGACCGGATCGTAGAGGCCCTGCGCCCCCGGGCGACCCCCTCGCATGGCACGCCCCGCCCTCACGCCTCGCTCTCCCCGCCGCGCTGGCGGCCGTCGTTGCGGCGGCGCCGAGGGCGCAGCGTGCCCGACCCCGTGGCGTGCAGAGCCAGACTCACGCGCTCGGTGTGTGTCGACAGCACCACCATGGTCTCGGTGCGACTCACCCCGTCGTGCTCCCGGATCGTGTCGATCAGGCGCTCGAGGCTCTCCGTGTTCTCGGTCTTCACCTTGAGCATCAGGGTGTGCTCGCCGGTGATGTGATGGCACTCGAGCACGTCGTCCTCATGTTCGAGGGCCCGCTGCAGCGGCGCGACTCCGCGCGTCTGGCTCACAGACACCCCGATGAACGCCGTGACGTCCTTGCCGAGCGCCCGCGCATTCAAGAGTGCCGTGTAGCCGCAGATCACGTCCGCATTCTCGAGCTTGTGGATCCGCTCCATCACGGACGAGGCGGTCAGCCCCACCTTCTCGCCAATGGCGGCCAGGGGCTTCTTGCAATTCTCCTGCAGCAACCCGAGGATGCGCAGGTCGATCGGATCCAGTTCGAGCTCCGCTCGGTCGAATTTCATACGGCGATATACCCGGTTAGACCGAATACATACGGCATTGGCGGCGCTCTGGTCAAGAGATCTGTGGATCAGCTGGCAATCGCACCGAATCAACCGACGATTGAATCCCCCGGGGGCTCCCCGGGGCCGGTCAGCCGTCCCGGATCGCCCGCAGGCGGTCGGGGCGATTGGTGAAGAGACCGTCGACGCCCCGGTCGAGCAGCTTCACCATCCAGTCCTCGTCGTCGACGGTATAGACGTAGACGGCCAGTCCCGCTGCGTGCGCCTCGTCGACGAACTCCTGGGTGGCGAGCACCAGGTGGGGATTCACGGCCTCCGCACCCACCTCTAGCGCGCGTTCGATCGCGCGCTCCGGCTTTCGCGGTGAGACGAGGGCCGCCAGTCTCGCGTCCGCCGAGAGGCGTCGGAGCTCACGGAGAACCGGGTCGAAGAAGGACGAGAAGAGGGTTCGGGCCAACAATCCGCGCTGATGGAGCGCGTCGAGTGCGATCTGCTCCAGCCCCTCGTAAGTGCTGCGCGTGCCGCGCTTGATCTCCAGGTTGAAGGGAATGCGTTTGCCGAAGCCGTCGAGCACCTCGTCGAGGGTGGGCACGCACTCGCCCGCTCCGGCGTCCAGGGCGCGGACCTCTTCCAGGGTCGCGTCCGCGATCTCTCCTGTGCCACCCAGCCCCTCGAGCCGTTCGTCGTGGGTGATCACCACGGCGCCATCGCGCGTGCGGTGGAGATCGATCTCGATCATGTCCGCGCGCTGCTCGACCGCGAGCTGGTAGGCGGGCAGCGTGTTCTCGGGCCGGTACTCCGACGCGCCCCGGTGCGCGATCACGAGCGGTTCGGAGGCTCGTTCTCCGTTCGTCACTCGGTCACCCATCCTCGCGAGCGCTCGACGGCCCGCTTCCAGCCACGGTAGAGGGCGTCGCGCTGGTCGGCGCCGAGCCTCGGCTCGAAGGTGGTTCCGCCACGGGTGGCCGCCTGCACGTCGGCGACGTCGCTCCAGAAGCCCACCGCGAGGCCGGCCAGGGCCGCGGCACCCAGGGCGGTCACCTCGAGGACCGGCGGGCGCTGCACGGGGACCCCCAGGACGTCGGCCTGGAACTGCATGAGGAAGTCGTTCTGGCATGCGCCCCCATCCACCCGCAGCGACGAGAGCGCCAGGCCCGAGTCCGCGGCGACGCAGTCCACCACGTCCCGGGTCTGGTAGGCGATCGACTCGAGGGTCGCGCGGATCAGGTGCTCCCGCGTCGTGCCCCGGGTGATTCCGACGATGGTGCCGCGCGCCCGCTCGTCCCAGTACGGGGCGCCGAGCCCGACGAAGGCGGGCACCAGATAGACGCCGCCGGTGTCCTCGACCTGGCGAGCGGCGGCTTCGGTCTCGGCAGCATCTTTCACCAGCCCGAGGCCGTCGCGGAGCCACTGCACTGCGGCACCGGCCACGAAGATGCTGCCCTCGAGGGCGTACTCCACTGCGCCGCCGATGCCCCAGGCGATCGTGGTCAACAGCCCCGTCTTCGAGATGGACGCGTTGCTGCCCGTGTTGGTGAGCAGGAAGCAGCCGGTGCCATAGGTGTTCTTGGCCAGGCCCGGGCGGGTGCAGCCGTGGCCGAAGAGCGCGGCCTGCTGGTCCCCCGCCACGCCGGCCACGGGCAACACCGCCCCGAACCACTCGGCGTCGATCTCTCCGAAGACGCCGCTCGAGTCGCGCACCTCGGGCAGCATCGCCTCGGGAATACGGAGCTCGCCCAGCAGCGCGCCGAGCGGGGCGAGCTTGCCTTTGGCACCGTCGACAGCTGGTTGCTCCACAAGCTCACCGGCGGTCGCGTTCACGCGACCGAGTACTCGAACGCCTCGCGCACGCTCGTCTACAACATCCGCGAGTGCGACTGGGACGACGTGCTGCTCGGCGAGCTTCAGGTGCCGCGCGAGCTGCTGCCCGAGGTGCGCGA
>JAPUKG010000346.1 GCA_027295775.1 Pseudomonadota bacterium | reverse complement strand
ACCAGGCGCTCGAAGACCCGCCGATCGTCTGCGTCTTTCAGATCGAGGGCGATGCTCTCCTTCCCGCGATTGAGCGAGAGGAAGTATGCCGAGTGGCCGTCCTTGAAGGGGCCGATATGTCGTGCGTCGTCGCCGCCGCCCGGCGACTCGACCTTGATCACGCGCGCGCCGAGGTCGGCGAGCACCATCGTGCAGTAGGGGCCCGCCAGCACGCGCGTGAGATCGACGACCAGCGTGCCCGACAGCGGAGCCGGCATCCGCTCTGCTCAGTCCTTCGCGGCTTCGAGTCTCTGCTTCAGGGCTTCGAGCTCCGTCAGGAGCTCCGCCGGAAGGTGGCTGCCAAACTTCGCGTAGTAATCGCGGATCGCCGGCAGCTCCGAGAGCCAGCCGTCGAGATCCACCTCGAGCAGCTCCGCCAGGTCCTTGGCATCGATGTCGAGGCCGTCGAGGTCCAGCGCGGCATCGGCGGGTAGGTTGCCGATCGGGGTCTCGATGGCCTTGGCCGTTCCCTCGCAGCGCTCGAACACCCACTTGAGCACGCGGCCGTTCTCCCCGAAGCCTGGCCACAGGAAGTCGCCGCCCGCGCTCTTCCGGAACCAGTTGACGTAGTAGATGTTCGGGAGCTGCGCGCCGGGGCGCTGACCGATCTCGAGCCAGTGGTTCCAGTAGTCGGCCATGTTGTAACCGCAGAAGGGCAGCATGGCCATCGGGTCACGCCGCAGCTCGCCGACCGCGCCTGCCGCAGCCGCGGTCTTCTCGCTGCCCATGATCGAGCCGAGGAAAGTGCCGTGCCGCCAGTCGCGGGCCTCGTTCACCAGGGGCACGACCGTGGCGCGGCGTCCCCCGAAGAGGATCGCGCTGATCGGCACGCCGCGCGGGTCCTCCCACTCGTCGGCGATCACCGGGCACTGGCTGGCCGGCGCGGTAAAGCGTGCGTTGGGGTGCGCCGCCGGCGTGGAGCTTTCCGGCGTCCAGTCATCGCCCCGCCAGTCGACGAGGTGCGCGGGCGGCTCGTCCGTCATCTCCTCCCACCAGACGTCGCCGTCGTCGGTGAGGGCGACGTTGGTGAAGACAGCGTTCTCGCGCAGCGACAGCATGGCGTTCGGGTTCGACTTCATGCTGGTGCCGGGCGCGACGCCGAAGAAGCCAGCCTCCGGGTTGATCGCTCGCAGCCGCCCGTCATCGTCGAACTTCATCCAGGCGATGTCGTCCCCGATCGTCTCGACCTTCCAACCCGGAATGGTTGGGGTCATCATCGCGAGGTTGGTCTTGCCACAGGCGCTCGGGAATGCGGCTGTGACGTAGTGGACCGCGCCTTTCGGGTTGGTGAGCTTGAGGATCAGCATGTGCTCGGCCATCCAGCCCTCGTCGCGGGCCATCACCGACGCGATGCGCAGGGCGAAGCACTTCTTTCCGAGCAGCGCATTGCCGCCATAGCCCGAGCCGAACGACCAGATCTCCCGCGTGTCGGGGAAGTGCACGATGTACTTGTTGTCGCCGTTGCAGGGCCAGGGCACATCCTTCTCGCCCGCCGCGAGCGGCGCGCCGACCGAGTGCACGCAGGGAACGAAGTCGCCGTCGCCGAGGCTATCGAGCACGTCCTTCCCGATCCGGGTCATGGTGCGCATGCTGGCGACCACGTAGGGCGAGTCGGTGATCTCGACGCCGATGTGGGCGATCGGGGAGCCCACCGGACCCATGCTGAACGGGATCACGTACAAGGTGCGGCCCGCCATGCAGCCAGCGAAGAGGCCCTTCAGCTTCTCTCGCATCTCGGTCGGGTCACACCAGTTGTTGGTGGGGCCCGCGTCCTCCTCCTGCTTGGAGCAGATGAAGGTGCGGTCCTCGACACGGGCCACATCGGCCGGGTCGGAGAGCACGAGGTAGCTGTTCGGCCGCTTCTGCGAGTCCAGCTTCCGTGCCGTGCCGCTCGCCACCATCAGGCCGAGCATGCTCTCGTACTCCTGCTGGGAGCCGTCGCACCAGTGCACCGCCTCGGGCTGGCAGAGGTCCACGATTTCCTGCACCCAGGCCGTAAGCTTCGGGTTCTCGCTCATCCGGTAATCGCTCCCATTCGAGAAGAAGAATCGTCGAGTCCCGCTGCCTGGCCGCCCGAGAGACAGGTCCCCATTTTCGGACCGTGCCGGGGCGGGGGATCTTCGGGAGACTCGCGCAGACGCTGCGCGGGCATGCGGGCTCAGCGGAGGGGCACGAGTATAGCGTCTCCCTCGGGCCGGATGGGGCTCCCGGGCCCCGGGAGAGGCGTCAGAGCAGGCGCAGGACGGCTCCCACCAGGGTGCCCCCCACCAGGCCCAGGTTCGCCACGCAGGTCAGCAGGAAGCCGGGCCCTCGCTTGGCCGGGTCCTGGATGTAGCCCCGCGCGTACATCGCCCGCCCGACGATGAAGACCACGCCCAGCGCCACCGCCCAGGTCTCGCTGACGAACATCGCAAAGCCCAGCAGCCCGGGCAGGAACAGCACCAGCTGCTCGATGGTGTTCATCTGAACGCGGAAGTAGCGCTCGTATTCCGGGTGACCGGCGGTCGCGGGCGCCGCGACGTTGAAGCGGCCGCGGGCCTGGCCGCAGAGCCACAGGAAGACCCAGTACTCGAGCAGCGCCAGACCGGCCACGATGGCCACCAACTCCATGGCGGGGCTCCTCCGCGCTTTCCCCTCCCGACTCCTATCACGATCGGGGCTCGGAACGCAACGCCGCGGCTCAGAACGTGTAGCGCAGGCGCAGGAAGAGCTCGTCGCGGTCGCGGACCGAGGAGAGCCCATTCTGCACATAGGACCGGTTCCGGCCCTTGCCCGCCCCGCCGGAAGCACCCGCCAGGCCCGTCAGCGCGGCGCGCTTGGTCTGGATGCGTCCGTAGAAGGCCGCCAACCCGACACCGATCGAGAAGTGGGTGGTGTAGCGATAGGTCAGGCCGGTGATGACGGCTCCGGAGACGGAGTTGAAGTCGTGCACCAGGGTCAGGGTCGGGATCAACCGATCCTGGTGGTACGCGGTCGCCGCCAGGAAGGTGGCGGTCGCGTTGACGGGTCCGTTCGCGGTCATGCCCCGCTCGTAGCCATCGATGTACTGCAGGAAGAGCTGGCTGTTGAAGAAGAGGGTGCGACTCGAGTTGAGGAAGCGGACGAAGGTGGGACGATCCACCGAGATCGAGAGGTTGAAGTGCTGTGTCGTCGATAGACCGTCGAACGCGTCGTTGTCCGTCATCATGACGCGGTCGAACCAGGTGAACTCGAGGCCCCAGTTGGTCCCGGTTCGGTCCTCGGGGAAGTCGAGCGCGAATCCGAGCACGTTGCGGCGCTCATACCGCAGTACGCCGACGCCACCGGCGTGCCACAGGAAGTCGCGGCGGCCGTACTCGCTGGTGCCGCCGGCGCGCACCGTGGCGCGCCGCGCGCCGGTGGCCGCAAGGAAGGGGCCGGCGGACTTGCAGAGGAAGGGTCGGCGGAAGGAGCAGCCGTCGAGGCGCCTGGGCTCCCTCACGTCGAACTCGTCGAAGCGGGGCTCTCGATCCCGGCAGCCGTCGCTCTCCATGTCTCCCGCGAGGAGGTCGCAATTGGGCCCGGCGCTGCTGCCGGACACATCGGGGGGCAACGAGACGCCGACCAGGATCATCAACAGGTTCCAGGAGAGCGCGGCCATCTCGCTCGAGAAGATCTGCGCATTACCGGCCAGGAAATCTGCGTCGAAGTCACGCAGGACCCTCGTGCCGGGGGCGCCGAAGAGGTCTAGGTCGAAGGTGCAGGCGGTCACCTCGATCTGGAGCGACAGGCAGCCCGCGAAGGGGTGGTAGAGGCTGCGGAGCGGGCCGTCGTCGCCGTGGCAGTCACTGAGATCGACCACCGTCATCATGTCCGGGTACAGCCCGGTCACGTCGATGCCGCCGATCTTCTCAGCGAACACACAGCCGTCGACATCTGGCCGATAGCCATCGTCGAAGATGGCCACGATCGGGCCCGCGTCCCGGTCGAGGAACGACTGCACACCGCGGCAACCGGGCAGCTTCCGTGTCTCACCCGTGCGCCGGTCGTAGCGCTTGCAGACCGACACCCCCCCCTGGAAGCCGATCGTGCCGGGCTGGACGACGCCTCCATCGAAGGGATCCCAGTCGCTACCCCCGGCGCCTTCGAAGCCGGGCCAGGACTGCAC
>JAPUKG010000345.1 GCA_027295775.1 Pseudomonadota bacterium | reverse complement strand
CTCCTTGGTCAGGATGTAGGCCTCCGCCTTGAAACCCGTGTGCGGCGTGATCGACCCGGGCTTAGCCAGAACCTGGCCCCGCTCCACCGTGTCGCGCCCGACGCCGCGCAACAAGGCCCCGAAGTTGACCCCCGCCTCGCCCTGGTCCAGAAGCTTGCGGAACATCTCGACCCCCGTCACCACCGTCTTGCGGGTGTCCTTGATGCCGACGATCTCGACCTCGTCGCCAACCTTCACGATGCCGCGCTCCACCCGTCCCGTCACCACCGTCCCGCGCCCCGATATCGAGAACACATCCTCGATCGGCATCAGGAACGGCTTGTCCTTCGCACGCTCCGGCTGCGGAATGTAGGAATCCACCGCCGCCATCAGCGCCAGGATCGAGGCCTCGCCCAACTCGCTCTCGCGGCCCTCCAGAGCGTGCAGCGCCGAGCCCCGGATGATCGGGATATCGTCCCCCGGAAAGTCGTAGATCGACAGCAGCTCCTGAAGCTCCAGCTCCACCAGATCCAAAATCTCCGGGTCGTCCACCATGTCCACCTTGTTCATGTAGACGACGATCGCCGGAACCCCGACCTGGCGCGCCAGAAGGATGTGCTCCCGGGTCTGCGGCATCGGACCGTCCGCCGCCGAGACAACCAGGATCGCCCCGTCCATCTGCGCCGCCCCGGTGATCATGTTCTTCACATAGTCCGCATGCCCCGGGCAGTCCACGTGCGCGTAGTGCCGGTTCTCCGTCTGGTACTCCACGTGCGCCGTCGCGATCGTGATCCCGCGCGCCTTCTCCTCCGGCGCCTTGTCGATCTGGTCGAACGGAACAAATACCGCCCCCCCCGACTCCGCCAGGATCTTCGTGATCGCCGCCGTCAAGGTCGTCTTGCCGTGGTCAACGTGGCCAATCGTCCCAACGTTGCAGTGCGGCTTCGTCCGCTCAAACTTCGCCTTCGCCATCGGTCCTGTTCTCCATTGCCTTGGCCGCCCCGGGGGCGGCCCCACGCGTCAAGCCAGCTTGGCGACGACCTCGTCGGCCACCGCCTGCGGCACCCGCTCGTAGTGATCGAAGTGCATGGTGTACTGGGCACGGCCCTGGCTCATGGACCGCAAGTTATTGACGTAACCAAACATGTTGGCCAGGGGCACCATGGCCGTGATCACCCGGGCGTTGCTTCGCGCATCCATGCCCGAGATGCTGCCCCGCCGGCTGTTCAGGTCGCCGATGATGTCGCCCATGTATTCGTCCGGCGTCACCACCTCGACCCGCATGATCGGTTCCAGCAAGACGGGGCCCGCCTTGCCGATCCCCTCGCGGAAGGCGGCGCGGGCCGCGATCTCGAAGGCCATCACGCTGGAATCGACGTCGTGGCTGGCGCCGTCCACCAGGGTCGCCTTGAAGTCGATGACCGGGAATCCGGCCACGACGCCGCTCTCCCGTGAGCCCTCGAGGCCCTTCTGGACACCGGGCACGTATTCCCTGGGCACCGAGCCGCCGAACACGGCGTTTTCGAAGACGAATCCCGCGCCGGACTCCAGCGGCTCGAAAACCAGCTTGACGCGGGCGAACTGGCCGGCGCCGCCGGTCTGCTTCTTGTGGATGTAGTCGACCTCGCTGGTCCGCGAGATGGTCTCCCGGTAGGCGACCTGCGGCGCGCCCACGTTGGCGTCCACCTTGAACTCGCGCCTCATGCGGTCGACCAGAATCTCCAGGTGGAGCTCGCCCATGCCCTTGATGATCGTCTGGCCGCTCTCCGGGTCGCTGGCCACCCGGAACGAGGGGTCCTCCTGGGCCAGCCGGGCCAGGGCGCCGGCCATCTTCTCCTGGTCGCTCTTGGTCTTGGGCTCCACCGCCACCTCGATGACCGGGTCGGGGAACTCGATGCGCTCCAGCATGACCGGATTGGCCGGGTCGCAGAGGGTATCGCCGGTCGTGGTGTTCTTGAGCCCGGCGATCGCGACGATGTCGCCGGCATGGGCCTGCTTCACGTCCTCGCGGTGGTTGGCGTGCATGTGCAGCATGCGCCCCACCCGCTCCTTGCGCTCCTTGACCGAATTGAGGATCTGGCTGCCAGTCTGCAGCACGCCGGAATAGACCCGCACGAAGGTGAGCGTGCCGACGAAGGGATCGGTCATGATCTTGAAGGCCAGCGCCGCGACGGGCTCGTCGTCGCTGGCATGGCGCTCGACCACGTCCTCGCTGTCGGGCCGGTGCCCCTTCACTGCCGGCACCTCCAAGGGCGAGGGCAGATAGTCGACCACCGCGTCGAGCAGCGGCTGGACGCCCTTGTTCTTGAAGGCCGCGCCGCAGAGTATCGGCACGAACGCCAGGTTGCAGGTGCCGATCCGGATGCAGCGCTTCAGGGTCTCTTCGTCGGGCTCGCTGCCGTCCAGATAGGCCTTTATGACCTCGTCGTCCTGCTCGACCGCCAACTCGACCAACTGCTCGCGGGCCTTGGCCGCGCGGTCGGCGAGATGAGCGGGAATGTCGGTCCGGACGTACTCGGCGCCGAGGGTCTCGTCCGCCCAGATAATCGCCTGCATGCGGACGAGATCGATCACCCCGACGAAATCGGCCTCGCTGCCGATCGGCAACTGGGTGACCAGGGGTTGGGCGCCCAGGCGATCGAGGATCATGTCGACGCAGCGGTCGAAATTGGCGCCCACCCGGTCCATCTTGTTGACGAAGCAGATGCGCGGCACGGCATACTTGTCGGCCTGGCGCCAGACGGTCTCCGACTGCGGCTCGACTCCGGCCACCGAATCGAAGACCGCGACCGCGCCGTCGAGCACACGCAGCGACCGCTCCACCTCGATGGTGAAGTCGACGTGGCCCGGCGTGTCGATGATGTTGATGCGGTGGCCGTGCCAGAAACAGGTGGTGGCGGCGGAGGTGATGGTGATGCCGCGCTCCTGCTCCTGCTCCATCCAGTCCATGGTGGCGGTGCCTTCGTGCACCTCGCCAATCTTATCAGAACGGCCGGTGTAGTAGAGGATCCGCTCGGTGGTCGTCGTTTTGCCGGCATCGATGTGGGCCATGA
>JAPUKG010000344.1 GCA_027295775.1 Pseudomonadota bacterium | reverse complement strand
CGTACCTGCATGGCCCCCACGTGTCAGGATCATCCGGGTCGTAGATCTGTGCGAGCACGGACTCGGCCATGTGGCGGACGTACGGTCCCGCCAGCTCGGGCTCGATCCCCAGCGAGGGGTCGAGCCGGTGGATCTCCAACGCAGCGAGGAGCTCCCCGGTGTCGGGCCAGACGGCGAAGCAGTTATCGAGAGGATAGGGAACGAACGGAACGAACCGGTCTGCGAACGGCTGGAGAAGTGCGATGACCTCGCCCGGCCCCTGGGTCTTGACCCGGACGTTCCTGCAGTCTCCCGCCAGGGAGAGAGCGGACAGAGCGAGCAGGGCGATCAGCAGCCGTTGCCGAACCACTGCACGAATATTACGCCCATTCCCGTTCCGCGTAGCGGCGGGCGCGGGGCTAGAGCGAGCGCGATCGGCCGGCGAGGCGCTCCGTGTGGCGCCGGAGCGCCTGGACCTCGTCACGGCGCAGAGGCCGTGTCTCGCCCGGGGAGAGGCGCCCCAGGCGCAGAGGTCCCATGCGCACGCGCACCAGGCGCACCACCGGGTGGTGCAGGAATGCCATCGAGCGACGAATCTGGCGCTTGCGCCCCTGGATCAGGGTCAGGGCGAAGGTCGTCGTGTCCGTCTTCGTGTCGAAGTGCGCGGGGCCCACGTCTGCCGGCGCGGTCGGACCGTCCTTCAGGCGGAGGCCGCGGGCCAGGCGGCGCAGCGCCTTGCCCGGCACCTCGCCCCGTGCCGTCACCCGGTACTCGCGCTCGCTCCCGTGCGCGGGATGGAGGAGCACCTGGGTCGTGGGGCCATCGTTGGTCAGCAGCAGCAGTCCCTCGGTCGCCCGGTCCAGGCGTCCGACCGGGTAGAGGTGCGCGGCCTGGGGCGGCATCAGGTCCATCACGGTCGGCCGGCCCTGGGGATCGCGCCGGGTGGTGACCACGCCCGGCGGCTTGTTCAGCATCCAGTAGACGGTCTTCTCGACCTTCAGATGCTCCCCGTCCAGCTCGATCCGGTCGCGCCGCGGGTCCGCGACGTCGCCCACCCCCGCAGTCCGCCCGTTGACGGTGACCCGGCCCTGGCGGATCAGCTCTTCGGCAGCGCGGCGCGAGGCCACGCCCGCGGCGGCGAGGATCTTCTGCAGGCGGGAAGGATGGGGGGAAGGGCCCGATGCCATGGCGCGCTGGCGACTCCGTTACGAGAGCGACTCCTCGTCATCGATCGGGTCGTCCTCGCGCTCCTCGTCGAACTCGTCGGCGTCCTCGTCCAGCGCGACCGGTCGCGCGCCCGGTTCGGTTGGCGCAGGCGGGGTCGCCTCGGCGCGCGGGGACTCGTCGGCATCGCTCTCGCTCGCCTCCGCGGCCGTCGCCTCGTGCTCGCGGGTCAGCTCCTCGAGCTCGCGCAGGGTGGGGAGGCCCTTCAGCGACTCGAGTCCGAATACCTCGAGGAAGCGGCGCGTGGTTCCATAGAGCATCGGGCGACCCGGCACGTCGCGGTGCCCGACCATGCGGACCAGGTCCTTCTCCATCAGCGTCTTCAGCACGGGCCCCACCTCGACACCGCGCACCTGCTCCACCTCCGCCCGGGTGGCGGGCTGCTTGTAGGCCACGATCGAGACGGTTTCGAGCGCCGCCCGCGAGAGCCGCAAGGGCCGCTGCTTCTGGAGCTGCTGGAGGTAGCCCGAGAACTCCGCGCGGGTGCGGATCTGGTAGCCGCCCGCAACCTCCCAGATCTCGAAGGAGCGGTCCTGCTCGACGTACTCGGCGTTGAGCTCGTTGACCAGGTCCTTGGCCGCGCCCGGCTTGCAGTAGGGAATGATCTCCGCCAGCCGCGCCGCCGAGATCGGCTCGGGCGAGGCCAGGATCAGGGCCTCGACGATCCTGCGCTTTTCAGCCTGGTCCATCCGCTCCTCTCACATCCGGTTGACGAATCACCGACCGGCTCCTCTCACATCAGTTCCGAGATCTGGTCGTCCCACTCCATGCGCTCGTGCGCCGGCGTGATGCGGACGCGGATCGGCCCCCACGGCGCTCCGTCGTCGCCGGCGCCTTGATACAGGCGCAGGGCGGCGAGCCGCGCGAGCTCGAGGATCGCCAGGAACGTGGCCACCAGAACGGCGCGGGTGGGCGGCCCGCCGTCCGCGGTCTCGAAGACCTGGGTGAACTCGAGAGACTCTGCCGTTTCGAGCGCCCGCATCACCGCCAGCATCCGCTCGCGCACCGTGATGGTCTCGGTCTCGACCTCGTGCACCGTCCCCGCGCCGCGGCCCGCTTCGAGCACGTCGCGGAAGGCCTCGATGAGCTGGAAGAGACCCACCGTGATCTCGCGCTCCGACTCCGGGACCCGCTCCGGACCCGGGCCCTGGGCCTCGAACACGTCGCGCCCGAGGAGTCGACGGCGCGCCAGCTCCTCCGCGGCCTCCTTGAAGCGCTGGTACTCGAGGAGCCGCGCCACCAGCTCGGCGTGGGGATCGATCTCATCCTCGTCGCGCTCTCCCGGCTCCGGCGGAAGCAGCATGCGAGACTTGATCAGCGCCAGGGTCGCCGCCATCACCAGGTAGTCGCCAGCCATGTCCAGATCGAGCTCGCGCATGAGCTCCAGGTAGTCGAGGTACTGCTGACCCACGACGGCGATCGGGATCTCGGTGATCTCCACCTCGTTCTGGCGGATCAGGTGGAGCAGCAGATCGAGGGGACCCTCGAAGATGGGGAGCTTGACGGCGTAGCCACCACCGGCGCCGCGCGGCGCGCCCTCGGTGATGAGCTGCGGGTCGTGGGAAACCTCGTGCAAAGTCGTCTCACCCCCGCGGAGCGAGGTCGTCACAGAAACGGAGGAGGAGGAGGGGGAACGGCCTCAGTATGGGCAATCCCCGAGCCGGCGGCAATGGAGCGATCGCCCGGGCGCCCCCCGATCAGAGGAGCTCCTCGGCCAGGAGCTCGAGCGCCTCGGGCTGGGGGGTGGCGACCAGCATGGTGTCGACATAGCCCTTGCGGCCCGCCTCCTTCCAAGCCTGGAGTCGCTCGCGAATGCGCTCTTTCGGTCCCAGCAGGTGCACCGCGTCCACCAACTCGTCGGGTACTGCGGCGGCGGCCTCCATCTTCTTACCGTCGAGGAAGAGGTCCTGGATGCGGGCGGCCGCCTCCTCGAAGCCGAGGCGCACGGCCAGGTCGTTGTAGAAGTTCTTGTTGCGCGCTCCCATGCCGCCGATGTAGAGCGCCATCCCGCCCTTCACCGGCATGCGCACGGCATCGATGTCGTCGTTCACGAGGACCGTCACACCCGGGAGCACCGCGAAGTCGTCGAGGCCCTTCCCGCCGCCTGCCTTCGCGAAGCCCTCCTCGAGGTACGGGAGGTACGTCTCGTCGAAGGTGTCCGGGTCGACCATCATGGGGAAGACGCCGTCGGCCACCTCCCCCGCGCAGCGGAGCCCCGCCGGACTGATCGACGCCGTGTAGATCGGGATGTCCGGGTTGCCGTGCAGGATGCTCTTCAGCGGCTTGCCGAGACCCGTGGCGCCGTCGCCGACGCACGGGATGTCGTACTCGGTCCCGTGGAACTCGAGCGGCTTCTCCCGGGCGAAGATCTGGCGGAGGATCTGGATGTACTCGCGCGTGCGCGTCAGGGGCTTGCCGTAGGGCACGCCGTGCCAGCCCTCTACGACCTGGGGGCCGGAGGGTCCGAGGCCCAGGATGAAGCGACCTCCCGAGAGGTGATCCAGCGTCATCGCGGTCATGGCCGTCATGGCGGGCGTGCGCGCCGGCATCTGCATGATGGACGTCCCGACCTTGATCTTCTCGGTCTGCGCCAGGACCCAGGTGGCCGTGGTGACGGCGTCGTTGCCGTAGGCCTCGGCGGTCCACGCCGAGTCGTAGCCGAGCGCCTCGGCTCGGCGGATCAGGTCGAGGTTGATCTGGACCCTCTTGCCAAAGCCCACGGCTCCGATTCCGAGCTTCATGCTTCCTCTCGCCTCCTTCCAGCGGTGATCTCGATCGCCTCGGACTCCCGGGGCGGGGAGACCATCGTACCATCGCGGCCGACGGGGACCCCGCCGACGACCTCGCCCTGGCTCACCGGGAGCTCAGATCCGGGTCCTGCGGCGGGATCGCGCCCTGCTCCGACGCCGTCCGATCTCGCGCGCCAGCGCGATGGCCTCCTCCCGGTTGGCCAGAACGCCGTCGAGGTAGGACGCGCGGATGCGCGCCAGCGCCCGTCCTACCGCCGGACCCGAGAGCCCGACGCCCACCAGGTCGGCGCCGGTCACCGGCGAGCGCCTCGATCGGTCCTCCGCAGCCCAGCGCAGGATCTTTCGGCGTACGGGCGTTGGGCTCCAGGCGTACAGCGCGGTGAGCCGCTCCTCGTCGGCGTCGGCCAGCGCCGCATCGACGGCGCCGCGACCGCGGGCCGACTCCAGTGCTTTCAGCCGGGTGTCCCGCCAGCGGGGAAAGCCGGTGATTCGCACGGCCAGCTCGCCGCGCACGGCGAACCGTCGCAGCGTCCGGCGGCGCAGGGCTGGCGGCAGCGGTCCCAGCCAGACCGCCAGCCCCGCCACCCAGGGACGCAGGCGCGGTCCCCGCCAGGGCGGGGACTCGACGGCGCGGCCCAGCCGGCGCAACGGCACCACGGCCTCGTGCGGCAGCCCGAGCCCCGGCTCGAGCGCGGTGAGCACGTGCCAGTCGGCCAGGCGCCGCAGGGCGTCCACGGGGTTCAGGCCCAGCACCGCGTCGTGGAAGAGCTTCTCGAACTCGCGTCGCAGCCGGTCCCCGCTCACCGCGCCGAACACGCCGTCGCGAAGCGCATCGCGCAGGGCGGAGCGACTCCCCCGCGTGAGGGCGAACCCCAGGCGCGGCGCCAGCCGCGCGGCGCGCAGGGCGCGGGTGGGATCGTCGTGAAAGCTGCGCCGGTGCAGGACGCGAAGCTGGCGACCTTCCAGATCGCGGAGTCCGCCTTCGACCTCGATCACGTCGATCCGATCCTCGTCCTCGGGGCCCGTGAGCGGGACCGCGAATGCATTGACGCTGAAGTCGCGACGCTGGAGATCCTCCTCCAGGCTGCCGGGCTCCACGCGCGGCAGCGCCCCGGGACGCGCATAGGTCTCGCGCCGCGCGCCGGCCAGGTCGAGCACGCCATCGAGCGAGACGGTTCCGAAGCGCTCGTGCTCGATCACCTTTGTACCCTCCGGCGCGATTTCCCGGGCCAGAACGGCGGCGGGCCGGCCCTCGCCGGCGGTCCCCGCCACCGCCAGGTCGACGTCGCGGATCGGCCGCCGGAGCAGGAAGTCCCGCACCGGCCCGCCCACCAGATACACCTCCAGCTTGCGACGGCGGGCGACGCGCAGCCCTTCTTCCACCAGGGGCTGCAGGTCCGGAGGCAGCGATCTCAGGATCTCGCTCCGGGACACCCGGCTCATCCCGCGGAGCGCCCCCGGCGAGCTTCTCCCCGCGGATGTCGGCGCTCGACGGTGTCGCGCAGCCGGGATCGACTCACGTGGGTGTAGATCTGGGTCGTGGAGAGGTCGGCGTGGCCAAGCATGTCCTGCACGGCGCGCAGGTCGGCGCCGCCTTCGAGCAGATCCGTGGCGAACGCGTGGCGCAGGACGTGGGGCGACACGCGACGAACATCGATGCCCGCGATGCGCGCGAGCCGGCGCAGGCGATCAAAGAAGTTCTGCCGGGTCATCGGCGCGCCCCGCCGGGTCACAAAGAGCGCATCCGCCATGTCCGAACGCCCGCCCAGGAGCGCCGGACGGGCCTCGCCCAGGTAGGCCTCGAGGGCGTCCAGGGCGAGCTGCCCGACCGGAACCACCCGCTCGCGGTTGCCCTTTCCGGTGACCCGCAGCAGGCCACCGCGCCGGTCGAGTCCGGCGAGCGGGAGCTCCACCAGCTCGCTCACCCGCAGTCCCGCGCCGTACAGCACCTCGAGCATTGCCCGGTCGCGCAGTCCCAGCGGGGTCGCCCCATCCGCTGCTTCGATCAGGGCAGCAGTCTCCTCGGGGCGCAGGATCTTCGGGAGCTTGCGCGGCAGCCGGGGACTGGCCACGCCCTGCATCGGATCTCCCTCGAGCCAGCCTTCGGCTGCCGCGTAACGCAGCCACCGGCGCACCGACACCAGGCAGCGCGTCCGGCTCCGCGCCGAGAGACCCTGTCTCTCGAGTCGGCGCACGAATCCGGTCACGTGCTCGCGGAGCACGTCGGCCGGTCCCGCGACACTCCGGCGCTGCAGGTAGTCGGCGAAGCGCGCCAGGTCGGCCGCGTAGGCCAGGATCGTGTTCCTCGCGAGACCCAGCTCGATACTGGCGTGATGGAGGTACGCGTCGACGGCCCGCGAGACGGAGACCGGCGGATCCCCACCCACCTCAGGCACGTTCCCGTTCCTCTCCCCGCTCGACCACTTCGAGGAGATCGCGCCGGAGCGCCTCGAGCACCTGGGCGTCCCTTACCTTGCGGCCGGCGCCGTCCTTGACGTAGAAGGTGTCCGCCACCTGGTCGAGGATGGTCGTCGCCTTGGAGATGTAGATCTCGAGATCGTGTCCGGCGATCGCGCTCGTCAGGTCATAGAGCAGCCCGATCCGGTCGTCGGCAACGATGTCAACGAGGGTGTAGAAGTCGGACTCGGTGTTCGAGATGAGCACCGCCGGCTCGCGCCGGGAAGGCGGCAGGGTGCCTCCGAACGGCCGCCGTCGCTTGCTCAGGAGCTCCTCGACGCTGGTTTCGCCGGAGAGCACCGAGTTCAGCACTGACTCGAGGTCCGTCCAGACCATCTCGCGTTCTTTGCTGCCGCCGGGCGGCGCGGAGAGCCGGTAGACCTCCAGGGCCAGCCCCGAGCGAGTGGTGTAGACGTGGGATCCCAGGATGTTCACGCCCCGCGACATGAGCACCCCTGCCACGGTCGCGTACAGGCCGTGAACGTCGGTGGTGCACACGATGAACTCGGCGAAGTCGGCGCGCATCTCGAGGAACGCGGTGGTGAGCACGTCATCCGGCCGGAATCGCAGCAGTACCCTCGCGTGTCGCGCGATCTGCTTCGGCGTGTGAGACACGAAGTAACGGCGGGGCATGACCTCGAAGAAGCCGTCGATCTCCGCCTCGCCCATGCCCCGCGCGACCAGCTCCGCGCGCGATTTCTCGCGACGAACCTCGACCCGTGCCTCGATCAGGTCCATGGCCTTGCCCGGATCGTCGGCGCCCACCTCCAGGAACTCGGCGGTCCGCTCGAACAACTCCCGCAGGAGCTGGCCCTTCCAGTCGTTCCAGGCGTCTCGGGAGGAGGCCCGAATGTCCGCGAACGTCAACAGGTAGAGGTTCCGGAGGTTCTCCCGATCACCACACACCCGGGCGAAGTCGAGGATCAGCCTCGGATCGGACAGATCGCGGCGCTGGGCCAGATGGTTCATCCAGAGGTGCTGCTGCACGAGGAAGAGCACTCGCTCGGCGCGCTCGGCCACCAGGCCCATGCGTTGGAGGCAGGCCGCGGCCCGCTTCGTGCCGATGCCCGAATGGTCGCCGCCGAAGCCCTTGCCGATGTCGTGGAGGAGACAGCCGAGGAAGAGCACTGCTCTGTCGGGCGCGGCCTTGATCAGGGCGGTCAGATCCGGCACCGCCTGCTCGTACTCGTTCTTGCCCAGCCGCCGCAGCTCCTCGACCAGGAAGATCGAGTGAACGTCCACGGTGTAGGTGTGGTAGATGACGTGCTGCCAGCGGCAGACGATGTGCTCCCACTCCGGCAGAAAGGCCGCGAGCAGCCCCACCTCGTTCATGTCCATCAGGGTCCGCATCACCCGACATTCGGCCTCGAGTACCTGGAGAAAGATCTCCGTGCACTCTGGCTTCTTGCGGAACTCGTCGTCGATCAGGTCCAGGTTCTCGCGCACCAGGCGCTTGGCCATGCGCGAGAGCGGAACGTCGTGGAGCTGCGCCACGGAGTAGGCGCGCAGGAGGCGGACCGGCTGCTCGCGCAGGTGCGCCGAGTGGGGAATCTCGAGCTGGCCGCCCGCCACCCGGAAGCCGTCCTCCACGTTCTTCACCCGGCGGCGGCGGCTGCGCTCCACGCGAGCCAGGCACTGCTCGATCACCAGCTCCGAGAGGTTCTGGATGGCGCGCGCGTGGCGGTAGTAGTCGCGCATGAAGCGCTCCACCGGCAGCTCGTCGCTCTCCGCCGCTTCCTCCGAGCCCGCCGCGTCGTAGCCCAGGTTGACCGCCACGGCCTCCTGCAGCTCGAAGCTCATCTGATCGCTGCGCCGCTTGGTGTGGAGGTGAAGGTCGTTGCGGACCCGCCAGAGGAAGTCCAGCGCGGCGCGGTAGTCATTCATCTCGGACTCGGTCAGCAGCCCAAAGTGGAGGAGATCGTCCAGGTCTCGGACCGAGGGCTGCGCTCCGCGCGCCACCCAGTAGGCGGCGTGGTAGTCGCGCAGGGCGCCGACGCCCTCCTTTACATTCGGCTGGAGCAGGAAGAGGGACTCGCCGTACTGGCGATGTCGGTCCTGGAGGCCGCGCTGCTGCTCGGCGATGAAGGCCCGGATGTTCCCCAGCAGCTCCCGGCGAATCGTGTCGGCGAAGTCGTGGTAGAACTCCCCGTCGCCGCACAGAAAGCGCGCCGTCAACACCGCGGTTCGCACGGTCGCATCGTCGCGGCCCAGCACCACCGTCTCCTTGATCGTGCGCGTCGCACAGCCGACGGTGACGCCCGCGTCCCAGAGCCAGTACTGGAGCTTTTCCGCGATCACGGCCACGTAGGGGGTGAGCTTGTCCCGGTACAGCACCAGCAGGTCGACATCCGAGTGGATGGCCATCTCCCGACGCGCGTAGCCGCCCACCGCCACCACGCAGGCGCCGCCCTCCACCTCGCCGCCGGAGGCCACCCAGCCCTCCTCGACCAGCGAGAAGAGCCGGCGGACGAGCCGGTCCACCAGATCCGAGTTCGCCTCGTTGACGATGCGACCCGAGGCGGTGACCTGGTGGAGCTCGGCCAGATAGGCACGCGTCTGGTCGAGGTAGCTGCGAACCAGCGGGGGGATGTTGCCCTCGGCGCCCGGACCGGCGTCTCGCACCTCGCGCAGGATGTCGTCGATGGAGGGCGCGCCGCTCACCCGCCCACCCCCGAAGCCAGGTGCGACTCGCGATCGCGATAGCGCTCGAGACCGGACGCGATCTGCTCGGCCAGTCCTTCGAGGAAGGCGTCGTCACGCAGCAGCTTCACGTCCGCGCGATTGGTGAGGAAGCCAGCCTCGACCAGGATGGAGGGCATGCTCGACATGAAGAGCACGTAGAAGGGCCCCTTCTTGACACCCAGGTCCTGGAAGTCGCGGTGGTTCCGGCGCAGGCTGGGGACGACCTCGTCGTGGACGAGCTGGGCCAGCTGCCCCGAGTGCACCGACGCCTCCGACACGCGGAGCCGCGCCAGGGTGCGCTGCAGCGAGTCGACCTCGCTGGCCGGCACGCCGTTCTCGCGCGCCGCGACGCCGAGGCTGTGGCGCTCGTGGCTCTCGTCCAGGTAGTAGATCTCGAGACCGCGGGTGGACCGGCGCGGCGAGGCGTTGGCGTGTATGGAGATGAAGAGGTCGCCGTTCGCAGACTCGGCCACGGCGGTGCGCTCCTCGAGATCGAGAGTTCGATCGTCGTCGCGGGTCAGCATCACCTGGAAGCCGCGTTGCTCCAGCCTCTTTCGCAATAACCGGGCGATCTCCAGGTTGAGATCCTTCTCGCGGATGCCGCCCAGCCCGATGGCACCGGGGTCGCGGCCGCCGTGCCCGGGATCCACGACCACCGTGCGAATCGACCGCAGGGGCATCGAGAGCCGCGACAACGGCTCCGACGCATCGCCCGGGTGGGAGTCCCTGCCGTCCCGCCGCCCGTAGACGTCCAGCACCACGCGATCGGGCGAGCGCAGGGTGAGCAGGCGATGGCGGTCGTACTGCTCCAGGTCGAGGACCAGCCGCGACGACTGGAGCGTGTTCTGCCCGAGCCGGACGTCGCGCAGCAGGCCGTCCCCCACCTCGACGCCGTCGGCGTAGCGGCGACCCACCCAGATTCGGGGCAGGTCCACGTACAGGCGCTCGGGGCGCTCGGCCTTCACGTCCGCGGGGAGCCGGCGCACCTCGACCTCTACGCTGCGGTCGAGCTCCACCACCACGCGGGTGTAGTCCGGGTAGGACCAGAAGCGCACGTCCACGACGTCGCCCAGTCCCGCCGGGCGCTCCACCGCCGAGAGCAGCGGCAAGAGGGCCATCAGCAGGAAGGCCCCGCAGCGGTGGCTCACCCCTCCTCCTCATCTTCTGCGTCGAGACGAGATTGCCAGCGTTGGATCGTCTCGAGCGCCTCGAGGGGGGTGGTGCGTTCGGTGTCGAGAGATCGTAGCTCAGCCAGCACCGCGGGATTGCCGGGTCGGGGCACCGCCGTGGGGGCCCCGAACAGGCCGAGCTGGCCGCCGTCGCGCTCGTCTCCCCGGCCCACCGCGAGCCGGGGCCGCCCCTGGGCGTCGAGCTCCCCCTCCTCCAGGTGGGCCAGGATCTCCCGGGCGCGCCCGATGACCGTGCCCGGCAGCCCCGCCAGCCGGGCCACCTGGATTCCGTAGGAGCGGCTGGCGCCGCCCGGCGCGAGCCGGCGGAGGAACACGACCTCGTCCCGCCACTCGCGCGCCTGGAAGTGGGCGTTGCGAACGCGCTCCTTGGTGAGCGCCAGGTCCGTGAGCTCGTGGTAGTGAGTGGCAAAGAGCGTGCGGGCGCGCAGGCCGGGCGTGTCGTGAAGGTACTCCACCACCGCCCAGGCGATGGCGAGGCCGTCGTAGGTGCTGGTGCCGCGCCCGATCTCGTCCAGGATCACCAGACTCCGGTCCGACGCCTGCGCCAGGATCTCGGCCGTCTCGCGCATCTCCACCATGAAGGTGGACTCGCCACGCGCCAGCCGATCGGAGGCGCCGACCCGCGTGAAGATGCGATCGACGGCGCCGATGCTGGCCGACTCGGCGGGAACGAAGCTCCCTATCTGGGCCATCAGCGCGATCAACGCCACCTGCCGCAGGTAGGTGCTCTTGCCGGACATGTTCGGCCCCGTCAGCAGCACGATCTGCTCGGCATCGGGGTCGAGCCGGGTGTCGTTGGGGACGAACGCATCGCCACCGCGGCTGCGCAGCACGCCCTCGACCACCGGGTGGCGGCCCGCCTGGATCTCGATGCGCGTGGCTGCGTCCACCCGCGGCCGCACCCAGTCCTCGAGGCGCGCGATCTCGGCCAGGGCCGCCTGGACGTCGACGGTGGCCACTGCCTCGGCTGTCGACCGCACCCGGTCGGCCGCCGCCACGACCTGCTCGCGAAGCAAGTCGAGGATCTCGCGCTCGAGGGCGGCGGCGCGCTCGCCCTCCCCCATCACCTGGCTCTCCATCCTTCGGAGCTCCGGGGTGGTGAAGCGCTCGACGTTGGCGAGGGTCTGCTTGCGCTCGTAATCCTCCGGGACCCGCCCGAGCTGGCTCTTCGAGACCTCCAGGGAATAGCCGTGCACCGGGTGGAAGCGGACCTTCAGGGTGGCGATGCCCGCCCGCTCGCGCTCGCGGAGCTCGAGGCCGGCGATCCACTCGCGTCCCTTGGCCGCGCTCTCGCGCAGGGCGTCGAGCTCGGGACGGAAGCCCGCTCGGATGTAGCCCGTCAGGTTGGCGCCGCGCGAGCCGCGGGCCAGCACGGGCGGGTCGTCGATCAGTCCGTCGCGAAGCGCCCGGGCGAGCTCGGGGACCGGCTCGGGCAGCGGGAGCGCGGGCGGCCAGGCGTCGCGCTCCTCGGGCAGCAGGCTCTCGCTGGCCGCCTCTCCGAGAAGCGACTCGCGCACGGCGGGCAGCGCCTCGAGCGAGCCGCGCAGGGCGCCCAGGTCCCGGGGCGTCGAGCCCGGACGCAGCGCCTTGGCGAGCAGGCGTTCGAGATCCCGCACAGGCCGCAACGCGTCGCGCAAGCGCGCGCGGGGACGGTCGCGCCCGACCAGGTGTTCGACGGCGTCCTGCCGGGCCGCGATGGCGTCCGGGTCGAGCAGAGGGTAGGCGATCCAGCGCGCCAACTTGCGCGCACCCAGGGGAGTGCACGTGGTGTCGAGGCGCTCGAACAGGGTGCCCGCCCGGCCACGATCTTCGCTGTTCTCGAAGAGCTCCAGGTGCGCGCGGGTGGACGCGTCGAGCACCATGCACTCCCCCAGCTGGTAGCGCCGCAGCCGCGGCGCCGCGGACAGGATGAACGGCTGGTGGGTGCCGAGGTACGACAGCAGCGCCGCCGCCGCCCGCGAGCCGGGATCCGCGGCGTCGGCCTCCAGACCTTCGGGCCGAATCGGGGCCGTGCCGGGATCGAAGTGGTCGGCAGAGACGGCGGTGAGAGCCACGTCGGGAAGTCGCGCGCGCAGCGCCTCGTGCAGTGCGTCCGCGCCCCGGTGCGGAAGCAGGAGCTCGCGGGGCGCGATCCGCTCGAGCTCGTCGAACAGCCGCGCGGACAGCGCGCTCGCCTCCGGCGCCCGCACCTCGGTGGCGCGGAAGTCGCCGGTCGACGCGTCGAGCACCGCCAGTCCCACGACGCCTTCGCTCCGCGTGTCCAGCGCCACCAGCCCGACCTCGGACGTCGCCTCGATGCCCTCTGGGTCGCCCACCAGGCCGGGCGTCACCACCTCCACCCCCTGCCGGCGCACCAGCCGCCGGCCCGACACGGTGCGGGGATCTTCGACCTGCTCGCAGATCGCCACCCGGTGCCCCAGCTCGGCAAGTCGCTTGATGTAGCCGTCGGCGCTGTGAACCGGCACGCCGCACATGGGCACGGCATCGGGCTTGCCCTTGTCCCGGGAGGTGAGCGCCAGATCGAGGAGCGGCGCCACCTTCTCCGCGTCCTCGAGGAACATCTCGTAGAAGTCGCCCATCCGGTAGAAGAGGACCGCGTCCGGATGCTCGGCCTTGAGCGCCACGTATTGGCGCATCATGGGCGTGTCGAGTGCCGAGGTCGCCATCAGCGGGCGGGCCCGGAGCGCGGCTCATCGAGCACCTCGAGGAGCTCGCTCAGCTCCTTCACTGCGTCGGTGTGACGGTGCTCTGCCAACAGGATCCGGCCCAGCTCGACGCGGGCGTCGCGGTGTCGCGGGTCGCCGTCGAGCACGCGGCGCAGCTCGGCGATGCCCTCATCGATCGCGCCCCGGGCCACGCGCGATCGGGCCAGCGCACAGCGGGCCCCGCTGTCGTCGGGGCTCCGGTCCAAGATGGCGCGCAGAAAGTCCTCGTAGTCCTTCGCGCGGTCGAGCGCGGAGTACGCCGCTTCGAGGCGGGGATAGACATCGAGGGCCACCTCGCGATCCAGCTCCGGCACCGCGCGCCAGGCCGCCAACGCGGCCTTGTTGCGACCGCGCTCGGCCTCGATGCGGCCGAGCCACGCGTGGGCGCGCGCGTTCTTCGGGTCCCGGCTCAGCGCCTTCTTCAGGGCCTTGCGCGCGGCGTCGGTGTGGCCCTGGGCGTGCTCAGCCTGGGCCAGCCCGAGCCACAGCCGCGACGCCTCTTCGGCGCCGCGGCTCTTGTCCACGCGGGCCAGGCGCCGGTGCGTGCGGATGGCGCGGCCGTACTCGCCGACCTCCGCCAGCACGTCCACCAGACCCGCCAGCGCCTGCGGGTGGCGCGGCTCCCGCGTCAGCACCTCTTCGTAGGACGCCGCCGCCCGCCGCAGGAAGCCGCCGCGGCGGAAGTCCTGGGCGAGCTCGGCCAGCGCGCGGGTCCGGTCGGGGGCGCCGAGGTCGCTCCGCATCAGCAGGTTCTGGTGGATGCGGATCGCCCGGCCCACCTCTCCCCGGATCCGGAAGATCCGGGCCAGTGCGAGATAGAGCTCGACCCGGCCGGAGTCCGCCTTCAGGAGCGCCGTGATCTCCCGCTCGGCATCGTCGTACTCGCCGCCCAGCACCGCCATGAGCGAGCGCTCGAGCGCGGCACTCGTGTGCCGCGCGCCGGCTCCCCGCTCGTCCCGGCGACGAACCCACGCCACGGCGGCTACGCGCCCCGGCCCGGTTCGGGGGTCGCCTCGATACCGAGGGTCTCGTCGCCCTTCGCCGCCTCCTCCGCCGCCAGGGGCAGATTGCGGAGCTGGTGCACCTCGGCCTCGAGGCCCGACAGCGCGCTCTTGTAGCGACGTGCCACCAGACCCGACCGGAACGCCCGGTACAGGGTGTAGAGACCCACTACGCCCGCGCCTAGCCCGAACGCCACGGCCAGGGCGAACCAAAGGGCTACGTCCTGGAACTCGCCCACCCAGTAGAAGACGCTGACGGTGGAGGCGTTCTCCACCGCGAACAGCCAGGCGGCGTACGCCAGACCCGCAGCCACGACGAGAGCGAAGAGTCGACGCACGACGACCATGATCCCTCGCGTCCCGACCCGAGGCGCCGAGCCTCAGGCCGAGGCCTTCTCCGGAGCGTCCGAGCTCGAAGCGGTCCCTTCCGAGCTGTCCACCATCTCCTTCAGCTCCTTGCCCACCTTGAAGAAGGGAGTCCGCTTGGCGCTGATGTGCACGGGCTCGCCCGTCTTGGGGTTTCGCCCCTCGCGCGCCTCTCGTAGCTTCACCTGGAAGCTGCCGAAGCCCCGGATCTCGATTCGCTCCCCCTGACGCAGCGCCTCGATCATGGAGTCGAAGATCGTGTTCACCACGACCTCCGTGTCCTTCTTCGAGATGTGGGGCGTCCGCCTCGCGACTTCCTCGATCAGCCCGCTCTTGGTCATTCCCCTTCCCCTTCTTCTTCTCCCTGCTTGGCAGCCAGCTTCTCCGCCAGGAGATCACCCAGAGTCGTGGTCTGGGTCGTCGACTGCTGGGCGGCCAACTCCTGGAGCGCCCTGCGCTCCTCCTTGTCGTCCACCGCGCGGATCGACAGGGAGATCTTCTGCTCCGCGGCGTCCACCTTGACCACCAGAGCTGTGACCTCCTGGCCTTCCTTGAACTGGTCCGCGGGATTCTCGATGCGCTCGGCGGCGAGTTCGGAGCTGTACACCAGCCCCTCGATGCCCTCGTCCAGCTTCACGAACACGCCGAAGTCGGTGACGCTCGTGATGGGTCCCGTGATCTGGCTTCCGATCGAATACTTCTTCTGGATGTCGTCCCACGGGTTGGGCTGGAGCTGCTTCACGCCCAGAGAGAACTTCTCGTTCTCCTTGTCGATCTTGAGCACGATCGCCTCGAGCTCGTCGCCCTTCTTGAACTTCTCGCTGGGATGCTTGATCTGCTCCGTCCACGAGATATCCGAGACATGCACCAGTCCGTCGATCCCCTCTTCGAGGCCGATGAAGACGCCGAAGTTGGTGATGTTCCGGACCGTACCCGAAACGTGGGAGCCGACCGGATACCTCTCCTCGATCACCGTCCACGGGTTGGGCTCGATCTGCTTCATGCCCAGCGACACCTTGCGGTCGCGCTCGTCCACGTCGAGCACCACCGACTCCACCGTATCACCGATGGCCACGACCTTGGAGGGGTGCTTCACGCGCTTGGTCCACGACATCTCGGACACGTGCACCAACCCCTCGATGCCAGGCTCCAGCTCGATAAAGGCGCCGTAGTCCGTGAGCGAGACCACCTTCCCCTGCACGCGCACACCGATCGGATAGCGCATGCCCGCGTCAACCCACGGGTCCGGCTGGATCTGCTTCAGACCCAGGGAAACGCGTTCGGTCTCGACGTCGAACTTGAGCACCTTGATCTTGATCTCGTCACCAACGGTGAAGAGCTCGCTCGGGTGGTTGATGCGACCCCACGACATGTCCGTGATGTGGAGCAGGCCGTCGATACCGCCCAGGTCGATGAAGGCGCCGTAGTCGGTGATGTTCTTGATGACGCCGTCGACGATCTGGCCCTGGGTGAGCGTGCTCAGGGTCTCCTCGCGGAGCTTCTTCCGCTCGGTCTCCAGGAGCGCGCGCCGGGAGAGTACGATATTCCCACGGCGCTTGTTGAACTTGATGATCTTGAAGTTCATCCGCTCGTTGATCAGGCTCTCGAGGTGCCGAACCGGACGCAGGTCCACCTGCGAGCCCGGCAGGAATGCCTTCACACCGATGTCGACGGAGAGACCGCCCTTGACCCGGGCGATGATGACTCCCTCGACGGACTGGTCGTCTTCGTAGGCGTCGCTGATGTCGTCCCAGACCTTGAGCCGGTCCGCCTTCTCCTTGGACAGGACGATGCGGCCCTCGTTGTCCTCGGCGGTCTCCACGAGCACCTCGACCGTGTCGCCGACCTCGATCGTCATCGAGCCGTCCTCGTTCATGAACTCCCAGGCCGGGACCATTCCCTCGGACTTGAACCCGATGTCGATCTGGACGTGGTCTTCGTCGATCGAGAGGACGATCCCCTTGGCGACCTCTCCTTCCTTGATCTCTTTGGAACTCTCGTTGAAGAGCTGGGCGAAACTTTCGCCGCCTTGGTTTGTGGTTGACTCAGACATGAGTGGCTTGCTGTTTACTCCCTTGGTTTCTCGACGGCCGCGAGCGCAATACGCGCGGCGCTCAAAACTCGTTCGACAGCCTCGATGTCGCCGGCCTCGATGGCGCGGGCCAGGCCGGCGAGGGCCTCCGCGCTGGCCTCGAGGGGGCCGACCAGCGCCTTGCGATTGGCGCACAG
>JAPUKG010000343.1 GCA_027295775.1 Pseudomonadota bacterium | reverse complement strand
CCTGTTCGTGATCGGCAAGCTGCTGCTGCGCCGGCCGCACAAGCCGGACTTCGGCGACAAGGACGAAACGTTCGAGTGCGGTGAGCCGACCTTCGGCGATGCGTGGATCCGGTTCGACATCCGGTTCTACACCATCAGCCTGATCTTTCTGATCTTCGACATCGAGGTCGCGCTGCTGTTCCCGTGGGCCGTCGTCTACGACGAATTCATCGCGAACGGCCAGGGCTTTGCCGCGTTCCTCGAGGTGCTCGTCTTCCTGGTCGTGCTCGGCGTGGGCCTCGCGTACGTCTGGGTGCGGCGCGACCTCGAGTGGACGAGCACGAAGCCCGGCGCCGCGCTGTCCGAGGCGGCTCTCACGGGTGGGAGGATGGAAGCCGCCGAACCCGTGCCCGAGGAGACTACCCCATGACGACAGAGGCATCGCGTCCCGGCCGGCCGGCCTACATGCCGCCGCCCGAGCGGTTTGACCCCGAGGTCGAGCAGACGATCCTGCTCACCAAGGCGGAGTGGCTGATCGACTGGAGCCGCAAGTCCGCGATCTGGCCGCTCGGTTTCGGCCTCGCCTGCTGCGCGATCGAGATGATCTCGACTGCGATGACCAAGTTCGACATCAGCCGCTTCGGCGCCGAGGTGTTCCGCGCCACGCCGCGCCAGGCGGACTGCATGATCGTGGCGGGCACGGTCACCCACAAGATGGCGCCGCGCGTCAAACGACTGTGGGACCAGATGTCCGAGCCCAAGTGGGTCATCGCCATGGGCGCCTGCACCGTCGGCGGCGGGCCCTACTTCGTCCACGGCTACCACGTCGTGAAGGGCGTGGACAAGGTGGTGCCGGTAGACATCTATCTGCCCGGCTGCCCGCCCCGGCCGGAGGCCCTGCTCGAGGCGATCATGCGCCTGCAGGAGTTGATCATGTCGCGCAGCAAGCGGCTCAACAACAAGGATCCGGGGTACACGCCGCCCGAAAAGGGCTCTGTACAGGCGGTGCTGGACGGCATCAGCCCCGCCGAACCGTGGAAGCAACCCGAGGCGCTGAAGTACGACGAGCCGAAACGCGAGGCCGAGGAGGAGGCCGCACGCGTGAAGGCGGAGCGGGTCAAGCAGAAGGCCATTCAAGCGGCCGACAAGAAGAAGGCGGAGGAGGAAGCGTCGCGCATGGCGAGCCCGCCCGAGAGCGTGGCGCCGGAGACCACGAAGGAAGTTGAGCCCGAGCCGAAGGCCGAGGAGCAGAAGGCGGAAGAACAGAAGCCCGAGGAGGCTGCCCCCACCCCCCCCGAAGAGTCCGCGCCCGAGGGTGACGGCGGGAACGAACCGGAGGGAGCGGAATGAGCTGGGGCGCGACGCTTTCCGAGGCTCTCCCCGATGCGGTGGAAGAGGTCGTGGCCGAGGGCACGCACCACTTCGTGCGGGTCAAGGCCGAGTCGATCGTCGAGGCCGCCGGCGTGTTGCGCGACAAGTGCGGCGCCCAGATGCTCCACCAGGTCTCCGGGATGGACTTCGAGGACCGGATGGAGGTCGTCTACCACTTCACCGCCATCGAGCCCGGCACGGAGTTCATGTGCCTCAAGGTCACCATTGGCCGCGACAATCCCGAGGTGCCGACCCTGTCCCACGAGTGGGAAGCGGCGAACTGGGGTGAGCGCGAGACCTGGGACCTCCTGGGCATCCGTTTCTCGGGCCATCCGCACCTGTATCGCATCCTGCTGCCGGAGGACTGGGAAGGACATCCGCTGCGCAAGGACTACGAGTACCCGACCGAGTACCACGGAATCGACTGCACGGAATGACCACCGAAATCCAGGGAGTCAAACTCGACGAGGCCGAGCGGTCCACGCCGGTCTTGCCGCGCGACATCTCGACCGACGAGCTCGTCTTCAACATGGGCCCGCAGCACCCGTCGACCCACGGCGTGCTGCGTGTCGTCATGCGGACGGATGGTGAAGTCGTGCTCGGCTGCCAGCCGCTGATCGGAAACCTGCACCGCTGCTGCGAGAAGATCCTGGAGAACCTCACCTACGTCCAGGGCCTGCCCTATGTGGACCGCATGGACTACCTGGCGGCGCTCAACATGGAGATCGGGCTCGTGCTCGCGGTCGAGAGGGCCGCCGAGATCGAGGTGCCGAAGCGCGCGCAGTACCTGCGCGTGATCATGTGCGAGCTGAACCGCGTCATCAGCCACCTCTTCTCCGCCGGGCAGTTCGGCCTCGACATGGGCGCGTTCACGCCGTTCCTGTACATGTTCCGGGAGCGCGAGGAGGGCATCTCGGTCATCAACGAGGTGACCGGCGGGCGGCTGCTGTACCACTACATCCGCTACGGCGGCGTCACCCGCGACGTCTCGAAGGACTGGCTGGGCAAGGTGTTGAAGTTCTGCGACCGGGTCGAGTCGCACATGGACGAGTACAACAACCTGCTGACCTACAACCACATCTTTCTGAAGCGCAGCGCGGGTGTGGCGCTGATTGACCGCGAGACCTGCCTGCGTTTCGGCGTGACCGGCCCCGTCCTGCGCGGCGCGGGCGTCAAACGCGACGTGCGCAAGGACATGCCGTACTCGTCGTACGAGGACTTCGATTTCGACCTCGTGACGGCGCCTTGCGACGAAGGGGTTGTTGGGGATGCCTGGAATCGCCACCGGGTGCGGCTGCTCGAGATCCTGGAGAGCATCAGGATCATCCGCCAGGCGGTCGAGAAGCTGCCCGACACCGAGATCGCGCACAAGAAGGTGACGCGCGGCTGGAAGGCGCCGCCCGGCGAGGCCTACGTCGCCTCCGAGGCGCCGCGCGGCGAGATCAGCTGCTACTTCGTCAGCGACGGCGGCAAGTTCCCGTACCGCGCGCGCATGCGCGGCCCGAGCTTCTACAACATCTCCGTGATCACGCAGACGTGCCGCGGCCTGCTGATCGGCGACATGATCGCGCTGCTCGGCTCCGTCGACATCACGCTCGGGGAGGTGGATCGGTGATCGCGCTCCAGACCCCGGTCAGCCACGACATCGCCGTATGGGTCGCGGGACTGCTCGGCATGGCCGACAACTGGCTCTTCCACGCGATCGGCATGCTGGTCGTGGCGTCGGCAGTTCTGATCCTGGTGGTCACGCCCGTCGGCCTCGGCGGCGTCTACCTCGAGCGCAAGCTCGCGGGTCGCATGCAGAACCGTCGCGGTCCCAACCGCGTCGGCCCGTACGGCCTGCTCCAGACGCTCGCGGACGGCGTCAAGCTGCTCGCGAAAGAGGACATCATCCGGCGCGGCACGGACGAGGTGATTTTCCGCTTGGCGCCGTACGTCGTGTTCTTCACCGCCTTCGCGGGTTTTGTGGTGTTGCCCTTTGGCCCCGGGCTGTTGGCGGCGGACCTGGACGTCGGGATCTTCTTCTTCCTGAGCATGATCGGCCTCGAAACGATCGGCATCGTCATGGCCGGTTGGTCCTCGAACAACAAGTGGAGCCTGCTCGGTTCGATGCGCGAGGTGGCGCAGGTGGTTTCCTACGAGCTGCCGCTCGGCATCGCGGCCATGTGCACGGTGCTCGCCGCCGGCACGATGTCGATCCAGGGCATCGTCGACTACCAGGAGGGGGGCATCTTCTCCTGGATGATTCTGCGCAACGGCTACTGGGCGATCGTGATGGTGCCGTGCTTCCTGGTGTTCTACGTTTCCGCACTTGCCGCCGCAAAGCGGGCTCCCTTCGACCTTCCGGAAGCGGAGTCGGAGTTGGTCGCGGGCTTCCACACCGAGTACTCGGGCATGCGCTTCGGCATGTTCTTCCTGCCGGAGTACGCGCTGATGCTGTCGCTGAGTGGCATCACGACGGCGCTGTTCCTGGGCGGCTACCACGATCCGTTCGG
>JAPUKG010000342.1 GCA_027295775.1 Pseudomonadota bacterium | reverse complement strand
AGCAGCGCCAACAGGTCGGGCTTGAGATCCGGATGTCCCGGGGGCACCGTGGCGCCGAACGCCGCCTGGTAGGTCACGGTGTTGTACAGGTAGAGCCGCGGGAAGTCGCTCCCCGAGAAGGAGATGCGCGTGTTGACCGCGTCGTCGAGCGGGGTCGCGGGACAGATCGAAGAGCTGATCGTCTCCCGAGGACGAGCGGATGAGCTTCCAGCCGTCGCGCTCGGCGGAGCTGAGCTCGCGCGTATAGCGCCCCGGGAAGCACTTGACGTAGCTCGGCACGACGAAGAGCCAGCTCCGCGCATCTCGACGCGTGCGGCCCGACGGAACCCCATCGATGGCGTCCGGAATCGGCACGGAACGCAGCATGGACAATCAGGCCCTCGGCCGCGAAGAACGAGTTCTGGACCGCGTTTGCGAGGGAGGAGGCGGCTAGAGCGGCGACGAGACGTTGGAAGGCGGAGCGAATCAGCCTGGTTGACTATTTTTCCAGCTCCTCGCGGATCGAGAAGATGAGCTGCCGGGCGTCGACGAGGTAGACGTCCAGGTTGCGCCGGTGATTGGCGAAGAGTCCGGCGGGGCTTCCGTCGAGGACGACCAGGGGCTTGACGCTGGCGGCGCGCTCGAGCGAGTTCGACACCTGGGCCATCAGCTCCAGCACCGTCTGCCGGCCGTGGAGCTCAGCGGCGTACTCGCGCTGAACCGCCAGCAGCAGGTGGTGCATCACGTGGGCGAAGCCCTGGGCGTGGTAGAAGTAGTCGTCCGTCTTCCAGAAGGACACCGAGGAGCCCTCGCTGCCGGCCTCTTCCTCCTTGTAGAGATTGGCGTGGGCGCCGCCCAGCAGGTCCGTCCAGGCCGTAAAGAGCCGGATCAGCTCGACGTTGCGCCGGTTGATGGGCTTCGAGGTGGGGGGCGTGGTCTTGAGGCCGGCCTCGTACTTGCGGAGGGCAGCCACGCCCTCGTCGAACCGGGTCTCCGCAGCGGGGAACCAGAACTTGTGCTCGTCGTTTCGGAACTTGGTGTCCGCGTCGACCAGGTTCGAGTCGTACTCGGTGGCGGACACCTTGGTGAGATTGTCGCGGAAGACGCGCGTGCTCTCGCGCACCGCCTGGATGATGCCGAGCTGGCGGTTCGCCTTGTTGTCCGCCCACAGGGCCGGTCCCCATAGGAAGAGGTCGTTGGGTCGCCAGCCCGTGGGACTGTCGAGCTCGTGCTCCATCAACACGGCCAGGACCGAGGCGAACACCTCGCCGTTCACGATCGGCTCGCTCTCGGGGTAGACCTCGGCAATCGCGAACGGGAGCTGGTTGTGTCGCTTCTGGGCGAAGTGGAGCATCACAGGCACGATCAGGAAGGCCGCCAGGACCAGGATGACCCCAGTCCGAACGAGGATCTTCTGCATGGTGTCGTTCGCTCTCCCTCTCTGACGGCGCGCGCCGGAAGCCTACGTGCTGCGCCCGGTCGAGTCCATGCCGCGGGAAGCCTGCGTGCTGCAGCCCCGGTGGTGCACCTCGACTCCGCGGTCGTCAATCCGGTGAGTGCGCCGCCAGCTGCCGAGCGAACTCACGACTGGCGAGGGCGCCCGGCCTCGCTCCGACTCCCCAGCCAGCGCTCGAAGTAGTGACGAAGCGCGGGAGCCAGACCGCGCCAGCGCGCAAAGAAGAGATCGGGTGCGTGCCGCCAGGCCCCTTCGAGATCGGCGGTGTCGACAGAGGCCTGGACGTGCCGCACGAAGCGCACGACGGGCTCCCGTGTGGAGGAGGGAGTGAGCAGGCGTAGGCGGTTCAGCGGGGAGAGCGCGTCAAGCGGAATCTTCTGCGCAGCGGAGGCCAGTCGGCGCTGGAGATCGGCCAGCTCCCGGTAGTCGGGCGGCGACGCGCCCCGGCGGTCGAGCTCCCGCGCCAGCTCGGCCGGGGCGAGGGGGAGGCCGGCGCCTTCCCCGTCTTCGTGGCCGCGGGTCGTCGTGATGTGGTGCACGAGGATCCAGTACTGCAACCGGTCGATCACCTCCGGGTGTTGCTGGAGGTCACCGGCGTCGAGGCGCGCCACCTTGTGCTGGAGAAGGAGGTCGACGACGGCCTCGGCCTCGAGGGGGCGGACGTCGACCCGCCGACCCCGGGCCGACCGGATCTCGTCCTGGCCTTCCGGCGCCGGAGCGGCGGAGAGCACGTGGGTGATCGCGCTGCGCAGGCTGCCGCCGCGCTCCTCGAGGACGTAGCTGCCACCGAAGAGCGGCAGGTGGCAGGGGCCCAGGCGGTGCCGCGAGTGCAGGAGCTCGGCGGGCAGGGGGCCCAGGTCGCGCACCTGGCGCGCCAGCTCCGCCATGTCCTCGATGAACTCGTCGTCCAGCCAGCGCCGGTCGCTCTCCATGAACTCGCGCTTCCGCTCCTCGAGCTGGCGGCGTCCCCGGACCAGTCCACCGGGCGTGCGGAAGTGCAGTTCGAAGTGCTCCAGGTCCGCCAGCTGGTGTGGTCCGTCGATCAGGGACGTGGCGAAGCGCGCCTCGGCGATCAGGGGTTCGCGCATGGTGAGGCTCGCGATCTCGTGGCGCGCGCGGGCGGTGATGTTGCGGAAGGCCTCGGCGGCAAAGCCCAGGCCGGGATGCACGAGGGGCCCTCCGAGCTGTGCCACGGAAACCACCAGGCCGCACGCCAGCGGACTGGCACTCCCCAGGTACAGGGGGTCGCCGAGCTCGTCGGCCACCTCCGGGCTGTAGCCGGCAGCGTCGATGTGGAAGTGCGAGAGGGCTGTGGCGGGCGTGCCCACCGCCTCCAGGCCGGCGTTGTAGTGGTCGACGAGCAGCGGCGCGTCGACCGGGAAGAAGCCGCGCAGCAGCGGCTCGGGAAACGGCGCGGCCTCCACTCTCAGCTCTCGCTCTCGGCCGCCGTCTTCCGGGCCCGGGCGTCCAGGCGATACTGCCGGGTGCGCTCGTCGAACTCGCGCTGGTCCGACGCCTCGGCGTACCGCGACTCGCTGTCCGCGTATCGATTGATCTCCTGGATCACCATCTCGGGCGTAATCTCGCTGCGCAGCTCCGACACCATGGCCACGCGGGTCTCGTAGGGCTTGGCGAAGAAGCTCTCGCGCTTCTCGAGCCACTCGTCCGGGAGATCGAAGTCCATCATCCGCGAGAGGATGGCGTCGGAGACGTTCTTGACCGCGCGCCCAGTGAAGCGCGGGTCCTTCTGCTGGAGCGCGTGGAGGTACTCGCCGAAGCCGCTCCAGGTGTGCAGGCGCCCATCGCGACTGCCGCGCGCCGTCACCTCTTCGAAGATGGCGCGCAGGGTCGGGGACTGCGGCACGTCGTGCTCCCCGTACTTCTCCCGAATCACCTGGCGCACCCGCTGGTCGCTCAGGGGCTCGTAGCCCTTGCCGGGGGGGAGGTCCCAGGTCCGGTGGAGGAGGATGTGAAAGAGATCCGCGAAGTCGTTCCGGGTCTGGGGGCCGTCGATCTGGAATCGGATCTGGGTGCGCTGGCGGAGGGCGTCGTCCACGCGTTCCGGATGGTTCGAGAGGAGCCCGAAGCTGGCGTTGCCCCGCACCACGGTGTTGGTGCCGGCGAACTCCTGCATGAAGACGGCGGTCACCTCGAGCTGGCCCGCGGAGGCGTTCTTGTCGTGCCGGCTGCCGCACACCTGGTCCACGTCGTCGATGGTTCCGAGTGCGACCACCCTCGGATCGAGAATGCTCTGGCAGAAGCGCTTGGCGTTCTGACCGGACCGCCCCTGGTAGTCCGAGATCTCGTCGATGGAGAAGTTCTCGTAGCGGAGCGGGAGCCCGGCGACCTCCGCGTACTGCCGCAGCAGCGTCACCATCATCTGGATCAGGATCGTCTTGCCGGTGCCGGGACTGCCGTCGCCGAGGAAGGTGAAGACGAAGCCACCCAGATCCACGAACGGGTTGCGCTGACGCTCGAGGTCGTAACAGACCAGCCGCTGGGCGATCCGGCTGGCCTCGAGCTTGGCCACGTGGTTGCCGACGATCTCCTCGGGCCGCTTCTCCGGAACGTGGATGTCCGAGCGAGCCCGGCCCACCGGGAGCTCGAAGCCGGCGATCAGCACCTCCTCGGGCTCCACCCGGTAGTGGTAGCGGGTGAAGAATTCCCGGTACTGGAGCGAGTGCTGGAGCGTCTGAAGGCGGAGCGCCAGCTGGGCGGCGGCCTCGCGCACGGCTTGCACCAGGGTCTGGTCGTCTCGCGCGTGGGTGTCGATGGCGGTGTAGACGAGATGGAGGCCCGCGTGGAGCGCCTCGCTTCGGCCCGAGACGGGGAGCGAGCTGGGGACGTCCACCTGGAAGGGCGCCTCGGCGCCCGGCTTCTCCCCGTAGTCGAGCAGCCGCGAGAGCAGGTAGCTCGCGAACGCGAACAGGGCCGCCGCGCTCGCTGCGTTGACCTTCGCCGCCAGCTCCGGCTCATCGCTCCGCGACAGCGTGCCCGCCTGGTTGGCCGCCTTCAGCCGGTCCAGTCCCGAGGCCTGCTCCGTGGTCTCGTAGATCCGCGCGTAGACCTGGACCGCGCGCCGGATCAGGCGCAGCACATGGTGCTCGACGTCGCTGTAGAGCTCATCGCCAGCGGCCAGCTCTTGAATCCGGTCCGCCAGGCTGAACTGGGTCTCGACCTGCGCGGTGGGCGTGTCGGTCATGCCCTGGAGCGGCCGGTAGGCGATGGTGCGCCCGCGCAGCGTCGCCTGCTTCTTCGGGGGGTGCTCCTCCTTCTTCGAACGCGGCGGCCGGAACGGGAAGGAGAGCACCTTGCGGGTCGCCTCGGCGAGGTGCGCTTCCAGCTCCTTGTCCGAGACCGTGACGACGCTAATCGAGTCCATGGGTCCCCTCGCTCTCTTCGATCACCAGGTGTCGGTGGTCCGGCAGCAGGCCCTCGGAGCGCACCTGCTGCGCGAGCCAGTGGGGCATCAGTACGCTGCGCTCGATCTGGCTGACCCCGCGCGCGGCGAGATCGACGTTCTTGGGAATCCAGAAGACCTGGCGGAGCTGGCCCTTGGAGAGCCAGCCCGCGCCCACCCGGGTCTCGCGCTCGGAAATCAGGGTCTCGGTCTCCCAGTGGAAGGCGAAGGGGAGGCGATCCGCGTGCCGGCCGAGGAGGGCTCCGAACTCGCCCTCGGGTTGAGTGAAGATCGGCGAGTGGTAGGGCCCCAGGATCAGCCGCTTGATGATGCGCGGGCGCAGACTCGGCAGCTTGTCGTCCAGACGGTTGCTGAAGCCCAGGAGGTTGATGCGGCCCGAAGCGCACTGCTCGGCCACCCGTCGCATCTCCACGTACCTCTTCGAGTCCGGGTCGAGGGGTGGGTCATTGCCGTCCCAGGCGAAGTAGAGCAGGTAGACGAAGGGCCGGTTCAGCGAGCGGTCGTAGGTGGCGAAGGACCAGAAGTAGCCGGGCTCTTCCTTCTGGCTGCCCACTCTGGCCGTCGGGCCCGGCATGAAGAAGGAGAAGGTCCGCTCCTCGTCCAGGCTCTCCAGGTAGAGCCGCCAGAGCAGCGTGCGCTGCAGTCCGCGCGGGTGGACCGAGTGCTCCACGATCTGATCGAGCATCCGCTGCTTGAGCTCCCCGACCTGGGGCAGGACGGCGAGGTCGGCGTCGCGCGTCTTGAGATCCGCGCCGAGCTCGAGCAGTACGCTGAAGTGCGCGAGCCCTGAGTCGGTGGTGTCGATTTTGAGCTCGGCTCCCTCGCGCGAGTAGAAGTGCTTGAGCGCCAGCGCCTCGAAGGTCGAGCGCAGCCGCACGACGAAGTGGCGGATCGCCTGGGTCTCCGCGTTCGTGATGCGGGTGTCCTGCTCGACCGAGCGCTCCAGCGTGCTCAGCGCGCGTCCGAGCTGAGCGAAGTACAGGCGTACCTTGCTGTCGCCCATGACTCGGACCCGGTTGCCGTCCCGCTGGAAGTCCTGCCAGATCTCGTCCACGGAGGTCACCGGCGACTCGTCGGCCTCCGCCTCACCGGGGCTCCTCGTAGGTGTCCTCGAGGAACTGCTTCGCGACCGCGGCGAAGCGCCGGGCGAACTCGGCGTCAGCTCGGGCGATCTCGGACTGCTGGGCGTGGCGCTTCTTCACGTCGTCGGTGTGGCGCTCGAGCATCTCGACGATCGAGCGGTCGGCGGCGGTACCGATCGCGGCCATCGTACGCGAGGTCGCCTCGTCCACCTCGGTACCGATCTCGTTGATCGAGTGGGCGGACTCCTGCTGGGCGGCCGTGCGCAGCGACTCCACGGTGGCCGCATACTGGATGATCCGGTTCTCCGTCGAGATGCGCAGCTTGTCGATCAGGATGCGCTGCGCCGCCTTCTGCCGCATCAGGCTGTCGAGGGCGATCTTGTGGTTCTCGATGAAGAGCTCGTGGGTCTGGGCGTTCGAGAGCGACGTGTTCCGCGTCTCGGTGAGCTCGTTGGCCCGGTTCACCAGCTCCTGGAGCTCGCGGTCCGCGGCCGCGCGGTCCGAGCCGGTGAGCTCCGCCATCGCCTCGCGCCGCTCGGAGAGGACCAGGTTGGCCTCGTCGAGCTCGCGCTCCGCCGCCTCGAAGCTGTCGGTCGATTGCTTGAGCTGCACGTGCTGCTGCTCGAGCATCTGCTGCACCGTGGAGTACTCGCGGTTCAGCACCTCCATGTGGTCGGCGAGCAGGGAGCCGATCGACTGGGTCTGGGAGACCAGGTTCTGGAGCTGGGTGTCGATCTCGGCGCTCTGCACGCGGCGCTCGCGCATCTGGCGGGCCGAGCGCTCCGAGAAGAAGCTCACGAGCTTCTCCCGGAGCGTCATGTCCTTCATCGCGTCGATCTCGCCGCCGAGAGCGTTGGTGAGCGAGTCGTAGCCCGCGATCAGGCTGCCGATCGTCTCCTGGAGCTTCCCCTTGGACTCGATGACGTCGCGCAGGTGCATGCTCTCGATATCGAGGGTCTTGCGCAGCGCGTCTGCCGAGTCCGCGGCGGCCACCACCTGCTCCGCGTGCTGGAGCGCGCCGAGGATCGACTCCTTGTCGTCCTGGTCCACCACCTGCTGGTAGACGGCCTGGGTCTTCTCGGTGAGCTTCGCGGTCTGGGCCCTAGCCATGTGTCCCCCTGGGCGCGCCGGTGTGCGCCGCCTGGTCCGGCCGATTATACCCGGCCGGGGTTCCGCCATTCCGCCAATGGAATGAACGGGATGGGTCGGCACCTCCAGGCGCCTGCCTAGTGCAGCGAAGGGGCTGCTGCACCGCCCCGCACGCCGGGGAGGCTTCTCACGGCAATGAAGTGCCGCTCGATCCGGTCTCGGGCCAACGGCTGCCGGCGCATGCGAAGCGCTGCACCCGCGCGGATCGCGTGGAACACGGTCGCCGTGAAGGAGAGCCCCACGGCGAGAACGGCGAACACCGCGAGGAGCCCCGGGTCTTCGCTCCAATCGCCCACGGCGGCGAGGACGGCCGCCACGGAGGCGGCGGTCAGGGCGAGCGAGATCGCCGTCGCCGAGAACGTGCGCCGCACCAGGAAGCCGGCGCCTTTCCGTCCCAGTACCAGTGCCTCGAGCTCGCGCATCGAGAAGTGGTCCAGGAACCAGCCGCTCTCCTCGTCCGGGCCGAGGTCCGCTGGCGGCGGAACCGCCTGGCCGCTCAGCGGATCGATGCCCGGCTCTCCGCGCTTGTGCTGCTCGATCGCGCCGAGGATGCGGCGGTGGACATCCTCGGTGATGGGGTAGAACCAGGCCAGGGCGAGTGCGAGTACGGCGGTGGCCGCGGGGGCCAGGGCGAAGATCGAGCGGATGGCGAGCTTCACGCCGTCGCTCTGCTCCACGTTCGGCTCGTAACCGATCGAGGCCAGGACCGCGAGCGGAATCGACATGCTCGGGATCACGGTGAACTTCTGCATCACGCTCCAGATTCCGCCGTACTGTGCCTCGCGCCGCCGTCCGCTGTAGAGCTCGTCGTAGTCGATCACGTCGGCCTGGATGGCCGGCGCCAGGAAGAGCCGCGCCGAGAACGACGAACCCGTCCAGATCAGGATCAGCAGCATGGCGACCGTGTCGCCCTCTCCCACGAACAGGAAGATCGCGCCCAGTCCCGTGATGGCGGTGACGAAGCTCAGCAGCCAGATGGGCTTCTTGCCGAAGCGGCGGGCTGCCGCCACCCAGAGCGGTAGGCACACAAAGCCCGCGCCGAAGTAGGTGGCCAGGTAGATGGCGAGCCAGGTGTTCGGGTCCTCGGGCATGAGCACGTACTTGGTGAAGTACGGCATCAGCAGTCCCGGGATGGCGCCCGTGACCGCGCCGATCAGGTAGACGGCGAGTAGCAGGCGGAACGGCCGGTTGCGCATCACGCGGCGCACGCCCGGGATCAGCGGGTTCGGCGGCTGGTTCACGAAGTCCGGCCGCTCCTTCACGCGCCAGACCAGATGGAAGTAGAGGAGGGTGAGGAGCGAGCCGAAGATCACGGCGAAGGCGGCGTAGCCGCTGCGCTCGCCGCCGGTGGCGTTGATCAGGAGTGGCGGCACGGTGGCGGCGACAAGGGTGCCCGCCACCGCGAAGCCCTCGGCCCAGCCGAAGACCGACGAGCGCTCGGCGTAGTCCTGGGTGAGCTCTGCGCCGAGTCCGTAGTGGGGGATCTGGTACATGGTGTGGAAGGCGTAGTAGGCCGTGTAGGTGACCGCGAACCACGCCGTGGCGGACAGCACCCCGAGCTCCTCGGGCGGCGCGAACATCAGCACGAAGGCCACCGCGCACAGGGGCGCACCCGCGAGCATCCACGGCCGGCGCCGACCCAGACGGCTGCGAGTCCGGTCGCTCAGCCAGCCCATCAAGGGATCGGTCAACGCGTCGAAGGCCCGGGAGCCGGCCTTGACCAGCGCGAT
>JAPUKG010000341.1 GCA_027295775.1 Pseudomonadota bacterium | reverse complement strand
TCGAGGAAGCGGATCGGATCCCAGAGCATGGGCGACTCCGCCACCTGCTCGAAGGTGATGCCGGGGAACTGGAGGTGCGCGTACGGGTTCTTGAGCGCGTTCTGCCGGTCCTTCAGTGCCACCCGGATGCCCGTGTCCTCGGGCGCGCCCGAGCGCCGCATGTAGCCGCGGATCAGCGGCGCGAAGTAGCCGCCGGCGCCGGCCACCACGCCCTGCTGGAACGGGATCTTCATGGAGAGCGCCCACATGGCGCTGCTCTCGGACTGCTTCTCGTAGCTGACCGTGAGGACGCGCTCGTGGACGCCGGCCTGCACCAGGCTCGCGGCCACGATGGCCGTCGTTCCGCCCACGCTGCCCGCCGTGTGCACGCGCAGCATGGGCTTGCCCACGGCGCCGAGCGCCTCGGCCAGGAACAGCTCGGGCATCATCACGCCTTCGAACATGTCCGGTGCCTTCCCGATCACCACGGCGTCGATGTCCCCGAAGTCGAGGCCGGCGTCCTCGAGGGCGCGCAGCGCCGCCTCGCGCACCAGGCCCACCTGGGACACGTCGATGCGCTTGGCGTTGTGCTCGGTCTGTCCAGCTCCGATGACCGCGGCGTGCTCCCCCATCAGTCGGCCTCCAGGACGCACACGAGGTTCTGTTGCAGACACGGGCCCGAGGTGGCGTGGGCCAGCGCGCGCTGGGCCCGGCCCGCCGCGATCTCCCGGGTGGCCTCTCCGATCCGCGCCAGGCCCGCCACCATGAGTGGGTTGGCGGCCAGCGCGCCCCCCGACGGGTTGATGCGCACGTCGCCCGCCAGCCGGAGCTCGTCGCGCAGGATCAGCTCCTGGGGGGTGAAGGGCGCGTGGAGCTCGGCCACGTCGATCCGGCCGTCGCTGGCGCCGGCCTTCTCTGCCGCCAGCCGCGTCGAGGGCGAGCGCGTGAGATCGCGGGCGCCGGGCTGATGGGGCTCGATGCGGTGGTCGATCCCGCGAATCCAGATCGGCCGCGAGCAGACGCGCCGCGCCACCTCCGCCGCCGCGATCACGATGGCGGCGGCGCCGTCGCTGATCGGCGGGCAGTCGTAGCGGTGAAGCGGCGACACCAGGTAGGGCTCGTCCAGCAGGTCCTCGCCCGCGAGGTCGCCCACGAGCTGGGCGTCGGGATTGCTGCGCGCGTTGCGGCGGCTGCGCGCGGCCACCTCGGCCAGGTCCACCGACGTGTAGCGGCCCGAGTCGAGGAGTGCCCGGGCCTGGAGCGCCGCCAGGCTGATGGCGTCCGGCCCGAGCGGCGCCAGCGTGTAGGGATCGAGCTGGAGGATCATCGTCTCGGCCGGATCGCCCATGGAGGAGCGGCCGAAGCAGAAGCACAGGGCCGAGTCCACCTCGCCGGTCTGGATCTTGATCCAGGCCTCATAGAGCGCCCACGCGCCGTCCATCTCCACGTGAGACTCGCGGATCGGCGGCCAGGCGCCCAGCGCGTCGACGGCGCCCACGAAGGAGAATGCCTGGCCCGCGATGTAGTCGCTGCTGCCCGAGCAGGTGAAGCCGATCTCCTGGCGCGGGAGGCCGGACTTCTCGACCGCCTCTGCGATCACCGGCATCAGCATCTCGACCTCGTTGCGCCGACGCTCGCTGCGCACGTACGGGGTCTGGGCGTAGGCGATTACCGCGACCTGCCGGTTGTACTTGGGGCTGTTCTGGGACGCCATCAGAGGTGTTGCTGGAACCGTTCGAACGGGACGTCGGGCTCCCCGGTCGGCCGGAAATGGCGGATATTCTCGAAGGTCGGGCCCCACTCCGCTTCCGGTCGCCACACGGCCTCGACGCGCATGCCCATGCGCACCTGGTCCCAGGGGCACTCCTGGATCAGGGCGAAGAACGGAATGTCGGCGCCGTCCAGCAGAATCTGGGCGGCGGTGTAGGGCAGCTCGAGGTCGATGTTCTCCGACGGCACGCGCACGATGCAGAACGTGGTGACCGTACCCCGGTCGGCGACCTCCACCTCGTCGCGCGTCGCCACGCCGCAGCGGGGGCACGCGCCGCGCGGCGGTACGTAGACCTTGCGGCACTCGGGGCAGCGCTGGCCCATGAGCTTCCCGGCGGCGAGGCCGAGCAGGAAGCGCTGGGAGGCCGCGCCGGGCGTAAACGTGTACTCCATCCGGACGGGTGTCACGATGCTCTGGATGGCGCTCTCGTCGGCCATCATGCAACTCCGGCTTCCGGCACGAAGCACTCGATGTCCTGGATGCGGCCCTCGGTCTCGTCGCGCCAGCGGGGCTCGACGCGCATGCCGGTGCGCATGCCCGCCTTGTCGTCGACGACGACGGTGTGGAGGAGGGCGGAGTCGGCGCCGTCCAGACGGACGAGGGCGAAGGCGAAGGGGCGGTCCAGGGGATGGACGTCGCGCGGCTCGTGGACCCACGCCCAGCTCGTCACCGTGCCGGCCGGACCGACCTCGACCAGGTCACCGGTTGCCTCCCCGGTCTCCGGGTCGTACTCGGCAGGCGGGACCAGCACGCGTCCGTCCCGCGTGCGCGCACCCAGGATCGTGCGGTCGCGCAGGCCGGTGAAGAAGGCGCTCAGCACCGGCCCCAGGGAGCGCCGGTACGGATACTCCATCACGTGCTGCGCCGTGAGGATCTCGCCCGCGGCGTTCGCGTCTGTCATCGGAACTCCCGGACCCGGTGGTGTGATCGGGTGCCGGCATCCTAGAACACGTTCTAGTCCGCTGACAAGGGCGCAGAGAGGGGGCGCGGGCGGATGGCCGGAGAGCCGGTCCCTCGCGGGACCCGTTCGTCAGTACGCGGAGTGCCCGGAATGCGCCTGGGGCTCCAGCTGGTGGCGCGGCGGCCGGTTGGTGATGTCCCTGTCGGAGGTCAGCACCGCGAAGAAACCGTCGGCGACGGCCGGCTTCATCAGCGCCTCGGTGGGCCAGAAGAAGGTGGTCATGTCGAACACGCCGGTCCCGACCCGGGCCATCATGTAGCCCGTGCCGGTGAAGACGCCGACGATGTAGCCCAGCACGATCCCGCCCGCGTTGTCCCCGCCCAGGTCGGCGCCCCGCGCCTCCTTGTAGGAGTTCACCGGGATCTCCACCGGCGCCTTGACGATGTTGTAGAGCCCGCGCCCGAACTTCCAGCCGATCTTGACCGGATACGAGCGGTCGGTGCCGGCGGATGCGGCCGCGGGGATGAACAGAGCCAGGGTGATCGCAATGATCAAGCGCTTCATCGAGCTTCCCTCCAGCGCCGATCGGGGTACTCCCGCACCCCCCGACGCTCACGAGACGGAGACCTCTGGCGTTTCGGCTCCCCGGTCGGGGCCCTTTAGGCCGACGGGCTCTGGGTGGGAATCGGGCTGACGCGGCGGCCCTCCGCCCCCGGGGCTCGGCTGCCATCTGGCGCTGCGAGTTGCGCTGAGATTGGCCGGCTGGAGCCTCGGCGGAATCGAGCCAATCGAAAACGGGCGTCCGCAAAGACTGGTGGAGCTGAGGGGAATCGAACCCCTGACCTCGTGAATGCCATTCACGCGCTCTCCCAACTGAGCTACAGCCCCACGGAGCGCGGAGGCTACCCCCGGGTCCGAAAGCTGTCAAAGTGACCGTCTTCCGCCGGTTTGCGAGGCTTGGTATGATCGGCGGCCGCCGGCCGGAGTGGCGAAATGGGTATACGCAGGGGACTCAAAATCCCCCGGCTCGAGAGGGCCGTGTGGGTTCGACTCCCACCTCCGGCACCAGTCCGTAGGACCCGGGGTGAATCGCTTCGCCCCGGGGAGCGTCGAAGCAAGCGTGGGGCCTCGGAGGGGCGCCCCCCGAACGATCGCCAGAAGGAGACATCGATACCATGCGCAAGCTCGCTCGCATTCTGACTCTCGCCGCCGCCGGCGCGTTGCTGGCGATTCCCGTTTTCGTGCTCGACGCCACGGCGCAGATGCGAGAGTTCACGGGCCGGATCGACACGATCAGCAGCAAGAAGATGATCGTCGACAACCGCAAGGGGGACAAAGTCTCCTTCGTCAAGGCCGACGAGACGGTCGTCGAGGGCGAGAAGACGTCCTGGGGCGACATCAAGAAGAAGGACTGGGTGAACGTGTCCTGGAAGATGATCGACAAGCCGCGCAAGGCCTACAAGATCGTCGTGCTTCCGCCCAAGGAGGACGACTAGTAGGAGTGGCCGGCGAACCTCCGCTTCGACCCGATCAATTCGATCGCTACCGGCGACACCTGAGCCTGCCGGAGCTGGGCGTCGAGGGTCAGCGGCGGCTGCTCGAAGCGCACGTCCTGCTGATCGGCGCCGGGGGGCTCGGCTGTCCCCTGGCCCAGTACCTGGCCGCGGCGGGGGTCGGGCACCTGGGGCTGGTGGACCCGGACGTCGTCGACGCCTCGAACCTGCAGCGCCAGATCCTGTACAGCACCGCGGACGTGGGTCGGCCCAAGGTCGAGGTGGTCACCGAGCGCGTGGCCGCCCTCAACCCCGACGTGGAGGTCACGACCTATCCGGTGCAGCTCCGCTCGGAGAACGCCCTCGAGATCTTCGAGCCGTACGACATCGTCATCGACGGCACCGACAACTTCCCCACGCGCTATCTCAGCAACGACGCCTGCGTGCTGCTGGGCAAGCCGAACGTGTACGGCTCGATCTTCCGCTTCGAGGGCCAGGCCACCGTCTTCGACGCCCGCCGCGGGCCCTGCTACCGCTGTCTCTATCCGGAGCCGCCGCCGCCGGGGGCGGTGCCGTCGTGCGCCGAGGGCGGCGTGCTGGGGGTGCTGCCGGGGATCATCGCCATGATCCAGGCGACCGAGGCGATCAAGCTGATCAGCGGCCTGGGGACGCCGCTGATCGGGCGGCTGCTGCTGTACGACGCGCTGTCCATGGAGTTCAACGAGTTTCGGCTGAGCAAGGACCCCGCCTGTCCGGTCTGCGGAGAGCAGCCGACGGTGAAGCAGCTGATCGACTACGAGGGCTTCTGCGGACTGCCCGAGGGCGGTGCGCTCGAGGCGCCGCTGCCCTCGGTGACGGCTGCCGAGCTGGCCGCGCGCCCCGGCCGCGGCGAGGACTTCCTGCTCCTCGACGTGCGCGAGCCCAGCGAGTACGAGATGGCCCGGATCGAGGGCGCCGTGCTGATCCCGCTGGGCCAGCTCGAGTCGCGCCTGGGCGAGATCGAGGCGTGGAGGGATCGGCCGGTCGTCGTCAGCTGCCACGTGGGCGGACGCAGCGCCCGTGCCTGCCGGCTGCTGGCGGAGAGCGGGTTTACCGAAGTGGAGAACCTGGACGGCGGGATCGAAGCCTGGTCCCTCACCGTCGATCCCAGCGTGCCGCGCTACTAGCACCGGAACGGGGGGAGCTGCCGTGGCGAAGATTCCGGACCCGCTCGAGCGCCGGCACCTGCTGGAGCGGGAGCTCGACGAGGCCCAGGCCCGCGCGCTGGCCGAGGCGTACCTCGAGGAGGGCCGGGTCGTCGAGGCCGTGGCGTTCCTTCAGAAGGCCGGGGATGAAGAGCGGCTGAGCGCGCTGGCGGAGGAGGCTCTCGAAGCGGGCGACGCCTTCCTGTTTCGCGCCGCCTGCGCCGCGGCGGGCCGCGAGCCGGACGCCGCGCAGTGGCAGCGCCTGGGCGACGCCGCCGAGCGCGCCGGGAAGCGGAACTATGTTGCGCTCGCGCGGCGACAGTTCGAAGGGGTGGACGACTGACGGCGCTCGATCTGCCAGACAGGCCGATTGGGGGCGATCGCGGCCGATTGACTCGCGAGTCAATGCGGCCCTACACTCGGCCCGACCTCGATTGTCCAAAAGGACCAAACGGAACCAAACGATGGGCTCGGACCCGGCCTCGCTGGCCGACTCGGTGGAGTGGTTCAGGAAGCGGTTCCGCCCGGATGCCGCCCGGGACCTCACGGTGAGCTACCAGATGGAGCTGTCGGGCGAGGGCGGCGGCGTCCTCTCGGTCCGGGTGGACCGCGGCGGGCTGGAGGTGTCCGAGGGCCCGATGGACGCGCCCGATGTCGTCTACCGCATGAGCGCTGCCGACTTCTTTGCCATCCTCGCCAGCACGGCGAATCCCGACCTGCTCTACATGGCCGAGCGGATCGAGATCGAGGGCGACCTCTCCCTGGCGCTCAAGCTCCGGGCGCTCTTCAGCAACCCAGCCTGACTGCAGCGAGAGCCCGAGGCGGATGCCGGACAGGGAAATCCGCATCGAGAACGCGCGCTCCCACAATCTGCAGGGCGTGACCTGCCGGATTCCGCTGGGGGCGCTCACCGTGATCACTGGTGTGTCCGGCTCCGGCAAGTCGACCCTCGCCTTCGACACGCTCTACGCCGAAGGGCAGCGGCGCTACGTGACGTCGCTCTCCACCTATGCGCGCCAGTTCCTCGAGCGTTTGCCGCGGCCCGCAGTGGACTCGATCTCGAACCTGCCCCCGGCGATCGCCATCGAGCAGCGCAACCGGGTCACCAACGCCCGCTCTACCGTTGGGACCGCCACCGAGATCCTCGATCACCTGCGACTCCTGTTCGCCAAGGCCGGCGAGACGCGCTGCCCCGACTGTGACCGGGCGGTCGAGCCCGGCACGGTGGAGGCGGTGGCCGAGCGGCTGCTCCGTCGCTTCGCGGGCGCTCGGGTCACGCTGGCCGCGCCGCTCCTTCGGCGCCGGGGCGCGAAGGGCCGGATCGAGACAGCCGGCGAGCTGCGGGACCGCCTGGCCCGGGAGGGCTTCACCCGGCTCCTCGATGCGGAGGGTCGAGTGGTGGACGTGACCGAGCTTCGCGTAAAGGACCTCGCTGCGCTGCGGCCCGACGCCCTCCTGGTAATCGACCGCCTGCAGCTCCCACCCGAAGAGCCGCAGCCGAGCGAAGGCGGGCCCCCGCAAAGCATGTCGCGCCTCACGGAGGCCGTTGCGGCCGCCTTCGCACGGGGCGACGGCCGCCTGGTGGTGGTGGAAGCCGTCGACGGCGCGCGCGCGGAGTTCCGCGAGGGCTTCGCGTGCGACGGCTGCCAGCGCGTGTTCCCGACGCCGGAGCCCGCCCTCTTCTCCTTCAACAGTCCGCTCGGCGCGTGCCAGACCTGCCAGGGTTTCGGCCGCGTTCCCGGACTCGATCTCGAGCGGATCGTGCCCGACCCCGAGCGGAGCCTGGTCGACCACGCCATCGCGCCGTTTGCCACGCGCATGGGGCGTGCGATGCAGCGCGATCTGCTGCGCGCCTGTCGGCGGCTGGGGATACCGGAGGACGCGCCCTTTCGCGCGCTCAGCGACGAGCAGCGCGCACTCGTCGTGGACGGAGAGGACGAGGAGGACGGCAACGGTGACTGGTACGGGGTACGCGGCTTCTTCGAGTGGCTCGAGGGGCGGCGCTACAAGGTACAGGCCCGGGTCCTGATTGCGCGCTATCGCCGCTTCGATCCGTGTCCGGACTGCCAGGGCGCGCGCCTGCGACCGGAAGCGCTGTGCGTGTGGCTAGCGGGCCGGAACCTGGGCCAGCTGTCGCGCCTGACCCTGACCGAGCTGCGCGACTGGCTGCGCGATCTCGAGCTCGAACCCCACCGGGCCGAGCTCGCGCAGCGGGTGTTGCCGGTGCTGCGGGCGCGCGTCGACACCGTGGATCGGGTCGGCCTCGGCTACCTGGGGCTCGACCGACAGGTGCGCACCCTGTCCGGCGGCGAGGCCCAGCGCATCCAGCTCGGCACCGCCCTGGGCGGCAGCCTGACGGCGTCCCTCTACGTCCTGGACGAGCCCTCGATCGGTCTCCACGCCCGAGACGTGGACCAGCTGCTGGCCGTGCTCCGGGCCATCCGCGATCACGGAAATACGGTGGTCGTGGTGGAGCACGCGCCCGAGGTCGTGTTGGCCGCCGATCACATCATCGACCTCGGCCCGCGCGCGGGGCGAGACGGCGGCCGGCTCGTCTTCGAGGGCGATGTGGCCGGCCTGCGGGCGGACCCGGACTCCCTCACCGGACGCGCCCTGCGCGACGGCGCGTCCCTGCCAGAGGGGCGGGTGCGACGCGCGCCGAAGGGGATGCTGCGCGTGGTCGGCGCCAGCGCCAACAACCTGCGCGACCTGACCGTGGAGTTTCCGCTCGGCTGTCTGACCGTGGTGACCGGCGTCTCCGGGGCGGGCAAGTCGACCCTGGTGAGCTCGGTGCTGGTGGGTCACCTGCGTCGCGATCCCGAGCGCGGCGCGTGTAAGGGGATCGAGGGCGGTGGCCGCATCAGCGAGGTGGTGGTGGTCGATCAGACGCCGCCGACCCGAAGCCCGCGATCCAATCCCGCCACGGTGTCGAAGGCCTTCGACGGCGTCCGGCGCCTGTTCGCCGCCACGCGCGAGGCGAAGGCGCTGGGCGTGGGTCCCGGCTGGTTCTCGTTCAACGTCCCCGGCGGCCGCTGTGACAGCTGCGACGGCTCTGGAGAGGTGGTGATCGACATGCAGTTCCTGGACGACGTGCGCGTCCCGTGCGACGAGTGCGGGGGCCGCCGCTACCGCCCAGAGGTACTGGACGTGCGCCTCGGCGGCCGCTCGATCGTGGACGTGCTCGAGCTCACCATCGCGGACGCCCTCGAGGTCTTCGCGAACGAGCGCGGGATTGCGGAGAAGCTGCGGCCCTTCTCGCGCGTGGGCCTGGGCTATCTCCGGCTCGGCCAGCCGGTGTCAACGCTCTCGGGCGGCGAGCACCAACGCCTGCGGCTCGCCCTGGCCCTGGGCGAGGGTGCCGCGGACGTCCTGTACGTGCTGGACGAGCCGACCACGGGCCTCCACCCGTTCGACATCCGCGTGCTGCTGAGCTGCCTCGACGAGCTGGTCGAGGCGGGCGGCAGCGTGCTGGTGGTGGAGCACAACCTGGACGTCGTCCGCCAGGCGGACTGGGTGATCGACCTGGGGCCGGAGGGCGGACCGTCGGGGGGGCAGATCGTGGCGGTGGGCACACCCGAGGAGCTGGCCCGGGTGGCCGCCTCCCATACCGGGGCGGCACTCCGCGCGGCACTCTAGGGGCGCGAGCGAAGGCGGGTGTGGGGGCTCAACCCCGGGCGGGAGCGAGCCGATAGAAGCGGCGTGAGCGAGTCGCCGATCAGCGAAGTTGGCTCGCGGAGCCCCATTCCCGGCCCGGCCCACAGGCCCCCGTTGCGCAGCTACGCCGAGGAGATCGGTCGGATCTCCCAGCTGCTGCGCGAGAACGGGGCGCTGTGCGTGATCCTCGTGGAGGCGTCTCCCCTCGAGCGCATCGAGCGCACCTACGGGGTGGAGGCCTACTGGCGCGCCATCCAGGAGCTGCTCCAGCTGGTGACCGAGGCCTGCCGGGAGGAGCTGGGCTCGGACGACATCATCGCCTCGAGCGACACCGGGGTGGACGAGATCGCGATCTTCGTGTTTCGGCCGCGGGAGGACGACGGCTTCTACCGCGAGTCGCTTCCGGCCCTGGCCCGGGCACTGACCGAGACGCTCGCGCGCAACGGCAACCGCATCGTCTATCCCTACCACCGCGAGGCGCCCTTTCTGCCGGTGGGCTGCGGCCTGGCGCTCCACAACCCGGGCCTGCGCGAGGAGCGACAGGTGCGCGAGGCCCTCGAGCGGGCGCGCTCGGACGCCGAGATCAACGCGCGCATCCAGACCCGCAACCGCTCCAAGCGCTTCGTCGACCTGGTGCTGGCCGAGGACGTCACCATCCTCTACGAGCCCATCGTCAACCTGACCACCCGTGAGATCCTGGGCTACGAGGCGCTGGTCCGCGGGCCGTGGGACTCGGAGCTGCACTCGCCGGGCGCGCTCTTCCAGATGGCCCACGAGACGGGGCTCGTCTTCGAGCTCGATTGCTTGTGCCGGCGCGCCGCGCTCCGTGGCGCCCGGGGGCTGCCGCCGGGCAAGCTCCTGTTCCTGAACTGCCTGCCGACGGCGATTCACGACCCGGGCTTCCGCGGCGACGAGCTGCGTCGCACCCTCGAGATCCTGCGCCTGCGCCCGAGCGACGTCGTCTTCGAGATCTCGGAGAAGGAGTCGATCGACAACTTCACGATCTTTCGGGAGGCCCGGGACTACTACGCGGACCTCGGCTTCAAGATCGCGCTCGATGACACGGGGGTCGCCTACGGGAGCCTCGAGGCGGTGATGGAGCTGTCGCCGGACTTCATCAAGGTGGATCTGTCCCTGGTGCGCTCGATCGACACGGATCCGCCGCGCCAGGAACTATTGCGGGCACTCCACTCCGTGGCGTGCAAGCTCAAGGCCGAGATCATCGCCGAGGGGATCGAGACCAGCGAAGAGCTGGCCACGATCCAGAGTCTCGGAATTCCATACGGACAGGGCTACCTGTTCGGCCGCGCGGCGCCGCTGCGCAGGGCGGTCTGATAGACTGCCGGCGGATGGAGCGCGTCAAGCCGCCGCCCGACATCTCCCCGCGCGACTTCTTCATCCACTGGATCGTCGACGTGGTCAACTCCGATGAGGATCGTCGCCGCAAGCTCCGCGGGACCGAGGCGGCCGTGGTCTTCGACCTGCAGGGCGACGGCGGCGGGCTGTACACCGTGCGGATCGCCGACGGGCGGGTCTCCGGGCACGAGGGCGACTGTCCGGACGCGAATCTCCGGGTGCGGACCGACATCGAGACCTGGCGCCAGCTCAACAGCGGAGAGCTGTCCGCGCCTCACGCGCTCCTACGTCGCCGCCTGAAAATGGAGGGAGACTTCCTCCTGGGCCTGAAGCTCCACCTGATTCTTGCGTAAGCGCTGGCTACGTGCGCTTGCCGATCGCGCGCTGGGCCTCGCGGCGCTGGCCGAAGATGCGCTTGTCGTGGCCCCGTCGCAGCTCCCGCTCCAGCTTGTGCAGGGCGCGCTCCCCCGCCTGACGCACGTCCTCGGCATTCGCGTGCGAGGCGGCGTCGGTGTCCTTGCCGGTCACGTGCGCGTGGGCGCTGATCTCGGTGGCGTTGGGCGAGAGGGTGATCTCGAAGCTGTTGAGCTCGGGGAACTCGCCGGAAAGGTGTCGGCAGCGCTTCTCCAGGATCTCTCGGAGGTCGTCATCGGGCTCGAGGTCTTTGAAGCGGATCGACACGGTCGGAGCCTGCGCCATTCTCTCTCCTTCTTCCGCGGATCTCGTGCTCTACTGTAAGCCAAAGACCGTGGCGGCGGGGGACGGGAATCGAACCCGCCAAGAACGTGTCGCCACGCTCTTCAACGGTTTTGAAGACCGCGCCGGGCACCAGCCGCGGGAACCCCGCCGCGAAGCAGGGTAGCGGCTACCGCGTTACATTCGCAGCAGTGACGGACTACTCCCTGGGCGACGCCGCTCGCATCCTCAAGGTCTCGCCGGGACGGCTGCGCTACTGGCGCAGGACGGCGTTGGTGCGGATTCGCTCGAGTCTGGAGCCCACCCAGGACGCTCGGACCTCTCTCGAGTTCCGGGATCTGGTGTGCCTGAAGGCCATGCTCGGGCTGATCGAGCAGGGAATTCCGCTGCGCCGCATCCGTCGCAGCGTGGAGACCCTGCGCGAGCGGATGCCCGAGCTCGAGGACCCGCTGGGACAGCTCCGCCTGTGGGCGGAGGGATCGCCGCGCGTCGTGGTCGATCACGACGGTACGCTGCTCGAGCCGAACGGCCAGCTCGTGCTGGACTTCCGGGAGCCCACCCTCGACGGGTCCGAGGTGTCGCCCATCGAGCGGCCGCGCGCCGGCGCCGACCCGGAGCACCGCGCCCTGGAGGCGTTCGAGCGGGGTTGCGAGCTCGACTCCGATCCAGTGACGTACGAGGAGGCGACCCGCGCCTACGAGAGCGCGATCGAGGCGGATCCCAAGTTCGCGGACGCCCACTGCAATCTGGGCGCCGTGCTCTACAACCGCGGCGATCGGGGCCGGGCGCGGCGCTGCTTCGAGCGCTGCCTCGAGATCGAGAAGGCCCACGTCGAGGCGAACTTCAACCTGGCCAACCTGCTGGAGGAGGCCGACGAGGCCGAGCACGCGCTGCGCCACTACCGTGAGGCCATCGACGCAGACCCCCTCTACGCGGACATCCACGTCAACCTGGCGCTCCTGTACGAGAAGATGTCGCTGAAGCGCCGGGCCTTGGAGCACTGGCGACGCTATCTCCAGCTCGAACCCCAGGGCGCCTGGGCCGAGGTGGCCCGGCAGCGTCTTTCCTAGTCCGGCTGCCAGCGAAGAACGGGGTGGCGCGCCGCACGCGTCTCGTCCAGCCGCGAGTGTGGTGTGCGGTGCGGTGCGTCGCGGACCAACTGAGGTTCCTCGCGCGCCTCTCGCTCGATGGCGCGCAGGGTCTCCACAAACCGGTCGAGCCCCTCGAGGCTCTCACTCTCGGTGGGCTCGATCATGATCGCGCCGTGCACGATCAGCGGAAAGTAGATGGTGGGCGGATGGTAGCCGTAGTCGATCAGGCGCTTGGCCACGTCCATGGTGGTGATGCCGGTCGGCTCGAGGTTGCGGTCCGAGAGCACGCACTCGTGCATGACAGGGCGATCGTAGGCCACGTGGTATACGTCCCGGAGCCGGGCCAGCAGGTAGTTCGCGTTCAGGACCGCCATCTCGGAGCAGCGGCGCAGGCCGTTGGGTCCGAGGCTGCGCAGGTACGCGAAGGCGCGCACGAACATGCCAACGTTCCCGAAGTTTCCGTGTAGTCGCCCGATCGAGTGGGGGAACTCGTAGTCGAGGCCGAAGCCACCGCCCTCGCTGTCCGCGAGACGTCGCACCATGGGCACGGGAAGGAACGGCGCCAGCAGGTTCTTCACGCCCACCGGACCCGAGCCAGGACCGCCACCTCCGTGGGGTGTCGAGAACGTCTTGTGCAGGTTGAAGTGCATGACGTCGATGCCCAGGTCGCCGGGGCGCGCGATCCCCATCAACGCGTTCAGGTTGGCGCCGTCGCCATACACCAGGCCGCCCTTCGCGTGGACGATCTCGCAGATCCGGGCCACGTGCTCCTCGAAGAGGCCCAGCGTGTTGGGGTTGGTCAGCATGATCCCGGCCACCTCCGGGGTCATGGCCCGGCTGACCGCGTCCGGATGCAGGATCCCGTCGTCGCCGGAGGGGATGGTCTCCACGTCGTAGCTGTTGAGCGCGGCGCTCGCCGGGTTGGTGCCGTGGGCCGAGTCGGGCACCAGTACCACCGAGCGGTGCTCGCCGCGCTGCTCGTGGTAGGCGCGGATCATCATGATGCCGGCGAGCTCACCCTGGGCGCCCGCCGCGGGCTGGAGGCTCACCCGGTCCATGCCGCTGACCTCCGCCAGCTGATTCTCCAGCTCGACCATCAGCTCGAGGAAGCCCTGGGAGAGCGCGGCCGGCTGAAGCGGATGGCCGCCGGCGAAGCCCGGCAGGCGCGCGAGCTTCTCGTTCACTCGGGGGTTGTACTTCATGGTGCAGGAGCCCAGGGGATACAGGCCGAGGTCGACCGCGGCGTTCCAGGTGGAGAGCCGAGTGAAGTGGCGCACCACGTCCACCTCCGAGAGCTCGGGCAGCACCGGGTCGTCGGAGCGGACGTGGTCCGCGCCGAGCACCTCGGCGGGATCCACCGCGGGAACGTCGGACGCGGGCAGCGAGTAGCCCACGCGCCCGGGCCGCGACAGCTCGAAGATCAGCGGCTCCTCGTAGGCGAGCCCGGACGTGACGTTCGCGCCGGGCCTCACGGCGCGCCGGCCCCCAAGGCGCCGACGAGACGGTCGATGGCGTCGCGGCTGGCGAGCTCGGTGGTGCAGACCAGGAGGGCCGGGCCGAGGTCCGGGGCGTGCGGCGCGAGGTCGAGTCCGCCGACGCAGCCTTCCGCCAGGGCGCGCTCGAGCGCGCGCCCGGCCGAGTCCGGCACGGTCACGACGAACTCGTTGAACGTGGGGGCGGCGTAGCGGAGGCCGAGTCCGGGCGTTTCGCGGATCCGCCCCTTCGCGTACTCGGCCTTGGCGAGGTTCAGCTCGGCGAGCCGGCGGAGGCCGACGCGGCCCAGGAGCGAGAGGTAGATGGTGGCCGTCAGCAGGCACAGGCCCTGGTTCGTGCAGATGTTCGAGGTCGCCCGCTCGCGGCGGATGTGCTGCTCCCGGGTCGACAGGGTCAGCACGAAGCCGCGCTTGCCGTGGCTGTCGACGGTCTCGCCGGCCAGGCGGCCGGGCATCTGGCGCACCCGCTTCTGGTCGGTGGCCAGGAAGCCCACGTGGGGTCCGCCGAAGCTCATCGGAACGCCGAAGCTCTGAGCCTCGCCGCACACGATGTCGGCGCCCAGCGCGCCCGGCGGCGGGAGCAGCGCCAGGGAGAGCGACTCGGTCACCACGACCACCAGCAGGGCGCCGGAGGCGTGGGCGGCCTCCGCGGCGCCGGCCAGGTCCTCCACACAGCCGAAGAAGTTGGGCCGCTGCACCACCAGGCACGCGGTCTGCTCGTCGATTGCGCCGGCGAGGTCGGCGCTGCGCCCGTCTTCACCCAGGCCGGCGACCTCGATCACCGCGTCGAGCCCGCCCAGGTAGCTCTTCACCACCTCGGCGTAGTGCGGGTGGAGTCCGGCGGAGAGCACGACCCGGGAGCGCCGCGTGAGGCGCATCGCCATGAGCGCGGCCTCGGCGGTGGCCGAGGCGCCGTCGTACATGGAGGCGTTCGCCACCTCCGTGCCGGTGAGTGACGCCATCATGGTCTGCCACTCGAAGACCGCCTGGAGCGTTCCCTGGCTGATCTCGGCCTGGTACGGGGTGTAGGCGGTGAGGAACTCGCCGCGCTGGATCAGCGCGTCGACCGCGCTCGGCGAGAAGTGGGCGTAGGTGCCGGCGCCGAGGAACCAGTCGTGGCTGTCCGTGTTGGCGTTGCGAGCGGCCAGGGCGGTGAGCTCCGCCGTGAGCTCCTGCTCGGACAAGGCGGCGGGCAGGTCGAGTGGGCGGTCGAGGCGGAGCTCGTCGGGAATCGGCTCGAAGAGCGCGTCGATGCTCTTGGCGCCGATCGTCTCGAGCATGTGCGCCACCTCGTCCGGGGTGTGCGGGATGTAGCGATCCCGATCGCTCATTCCGCCCGGCTGGCCACGTACTTCCGGTAGGCGTTGGCGTCCATCAGCGAGTCGAGAACCTCCGCGTCCACGCCTTCGATGGCCACGAGCCAGCCCTCGCCGTAGCAGTCCTCGTTCACCAATTCGGGCCGGTCGGCCAGGACCTCGTTCACCGCGACGACCGTACCGGTGGCCGGCGAGTAGAGGTCGGAGACCGCCTTCACCGATTCGATCACGCCGAAGGGCTGGCCGTCGCGAACCTCTTCAGCGACCGACGGCAGCTCCACGTACACGATGTCGCCGAGCTCCTGCTGGGCGTAGTCGGTGATCCCCACCACGAGCCGGGCTCCATCCATCTCCATGCGCACCCACTCGTCGTGCTCGGTGTAGAGGCACTCGTCGGGAAGATCGTAGTCCGCCAACCGGACCTCCTGTGCTGGCTCGAGAGCCGCCTAGCGCCCGGCGACAACGAAGGGCGTAGCGACCACCCGGGCCTGGACCCCGCGCCCTCGAATGGAGATCGTGAGGGAACCGCCGAGCTCGGCGAGGGCCGGCGGAACGTAGCCGAGACCGATGGACTTTCCGAGGGTGGGGGAGGGCGCGCCGGAGGTCACGGTGCCGACCTCCCGGGCCCCCTCGTCGGCGCTCTCGAGAATCGGATAGCCGGCGCGCGCCACCCCGCGCCCTTCGAGCTCGAAGCCCGCGAGCTGTCGCACTGCGGGCGCCGCGGCCCGCCTCTCGATGGCCTCGGCCCCGATGAAGCCGCCCGCCTCGCGCTTGACGAAGCGCCCGAGGCCGGCCTCCAGAGGCGAGGTCGTGTCGTCGAGCTCGTGACCGTAGAGCGGCAGAGCCGCCTCGAGGCGCAGGGTGTCCCGGGCGCCGAGGCCCGCGGGTCGGAGGCCCAGCGCCTCGCCCTTGTCGAGCAGCGCCGAGAAGACGGCCGCGCAGTCGCCGGCCTCGGCGTAGATCTCGAAGCCGGCGGAGCCCGTGTAACCGGTGCGGGACACCAGCGCAGCCACCCCGGCGACCTCCAGGCTCGCAAAGGCGAAGCGCTTGAGCTCGGCCGCCGCGCCCGCGCCCACCGCGGCCAGCACGTCGCCGGACGCCGGTCCCTGCAGGGCCAGCAGGCCCGTCTCGTCGCTGCGGTTGCGGACCCCGGCCTCCGCGGGCGCGTGCCGCACCAGCCAGCGGTAGTCCTTCTCGATGTTGGCGGCGTTGACGCACAGGAACAGGGCGTCGTCGGCCACTCGGTAGACAGTGACGTCGTCGACGACGCCGCCTTCCTCGTTGCACAACAGCCCGTAGCGGACACGGCCGACGCGCAGGCTCGCCACCGGGCACGAGACCAGACGCTCCGCGGCCTCTACTGCCTTCGGCCCGGACAAGTGGATCTGGCCCATGTGCGAGACGTCGAACAGACCCACCCGTTCGCGGACCGCGGCGTGCTCCTCGAGGATCGACCCGTACTGGACGGGCATGTCGAAGCCGGCGAACTCCACCATGCGGCCGCCGAGGGCCACGTGGGCGTCGTAGAGGGGAGTGCGCCGGAGGCTCACCCTCCGGCTTTCGTCTGGGCGCGGTAGGCGTGCAGCGTGTTGCGCAGCAGCATGGTGATGGTCATGGGGCCGATCCCGCGGCGGGACGGCGTGATCAGCCGGGCCACACCCTGCGCCTCGTCGAAGGCGACGTCGCCCACCAGCTCGCCGTCCACCTCGCTTACGCCGACGTCGATGACGATCGCGCCGGGCTTGATCCAATCCCCCCTCACCATGCGCGGGCGACCCGTGGCGGCGATCAGCACGTCGGCGCGACGGCACACGCCCGCCAGGTCGCGCGTGCGCGAGTGGCAGAGGGTGACGGTGGCGTTTCGCTGTTGCAGCAGGATCGACACGGGCTTGCCCACGATGTCACTGCGCCCGATCACCACGGCCTCGGCGCCTTCGAGCTCCACGTCGTAGCGGTCCAGCACCTCGAGGATGCCGAGCGGCGTGCAGGCCACGAGATCGGCGGTACCCGCCAGCAGCCGCCCGGCGTTCAGGGGGTGCACGCCGTCCGCGTCCTTGTCCGGGTCGATGGCCTCGGCGATCACCCAGGGCGAGATGGCGCCGGGCAGCGGGAGCTGGACCAGGATCCCGTCGACCCCGTCGTCCCGGTTCAGCTTGTCGATGAGGGAGAGGAGCGTCGCCTGGGGGGTCGACTCGGGGAGCCGGTGCTCGGCCGAGTCCATGCCGATCCGCGCGCACGCGCGGCGCTTGCCCTTGATGTAGACGGCGCTCGCCGAGTCGTCGCCGACCAGGACCACCGCCAGGCACGGCGGGCGGCGGCCGGCCAGCTTCTCGTGCTCGATCGCCTCGCGCAGCTCCTTGCGGATGCTCTGGGCCAGGCCGAGCCCGTCGACGACCACGGTCTCGATGCGCTCTTTCGGCGGGGTCATGTCGGGACGCGCCTCCGATGGGGAAACCGGGCGCGAGTCTACTCCAAGCGGCCGACTTCACGCCGCCCCGGCCTACCCTCCTAGGCAGCGGACTTCTTGTCGGCCTTGCTCTTCGTCTTGTCCTTCTTGTCGTCGCTCTTCTTCTTGTCGGAGTCGCCCTTCGAGCTGGAGTCGCTCTTCGCGCTCTCGCTCTTCGACTCCTTGTCGGCGTCCTTCTTGGTGTCCTTGGCGCTGCCGTAGAGGTCCGAGTGCCAGCCCCCGCCCTTCAGGAGGAACGACGTTCGCGAGATCAGCCGCTTGACGCGCCGGCTGCGGCACTCGGGGCAGGTCTTGACCGGATCGTCCGAGATTCGCTGCTCGCGCTCGAACTCGTTGCCGCACTTGCCGCACTCGTACTCGTAGATGGGCATGTCGGTGGCCTTGATTATCCCACCTGTGGCGGGCCTGCCAGAGCTTCCCCCGCGAGGAGGGCGGCTGGGACTGGGCTCAGCTCCTCCCGGTCTGCTCGGCCCCGGGCTTCGCCTGGGCCAGGTACGCCAGCGTTCCGTCCGCGACCGGGTCCTCGTCCGCCCCCGTCTCGAGACTCTCGATCAGGGCCAGGTGGGTCTCGATGGCGGCGCGCAGGGCGCTGGCGATGCGCGTGCGCAAGCCGCGCATCTCTCGGATCTCGTGGCCGAGCTGCCCGGCGCGTCGCTGGGCCACGTCGAGGGTCTTCTGCGCCGCCACCTCGGCCTCGCTCAGCAGGACCTCGGACTCCTTGACGGCGACGTGCCGCAGCTGCTCCGCCATCGCCTGGGCGCTGACCAGGGTCTCCTGGAGGAGCTTCTCGTTGCTGGCGAGCTCCTGGACCCGCCGGTCCAGCTGGCGCACCTGGTCGGTGAGCGACTCGCGCTCGCGGAGCAGCGACTCGTAGTCCTCGGCCACCATGCGCAGGAAGGAGTCGACCTCCTCCGGGTCGTAGCCCGAGAGCCGCCGCCCGAAGCGGTGGCTGTGGATGTCCAGCGGAGTCATGCGCATGGCGATGCAGGAGATCGGCAAACCGGCCGCTGGCCTGTAGCAATCCCCGCCTCGAGGGGTCTTCTCGCGAGGCTTTGCCTCGCGGGAGCCGAGCGAAGCTCAGAAGACTAGCTGCCGAGCTCCCGGGAGCGGGCGGTGGCGGCCGCCACGGCCTCGTAGAGGGCCGCCCGCACGCCGAGTGCCTCGAGGCGCTCGAGGCCGGCGATGGTGGTCCCGCCGGGCGAGCAGACCCGGTCCTTCAGGGCCGCCGGATGGAGACCGCTCTCGAGGGCGAGCTTGGCGGCGCCGTACACGGTCTGGAAGGCGAGCTGGAAGGCGGCCTCGCGGGGCAGGCCGACCCGCACGCCGGCGTCGCCGAGGGCCTCGAGGAACAGGAAGACGTAGGCCGGGCCGCTGCCCGAGAGGCCGGTGACGGCGTCCAGCATCGCCTCGTTCGGCGCCTCCCAGGTGGTTCCCACCGCGGAGAAGAGCGCGCTCGCCGCGGCGCGGTCGGCGTCGGTGGCGTGGGGGTTGGCGCAGAGCGCGGTGGCTGCGGCGCCCACCAGCGCCGGTGTGTTGGGCATGGCGCGCACGACCCGGGCGCCATCGGGGAGGGCGCCCTCCAGGGCCGCGATCGGGACGCCGGCCGCAATCGAGATCCACAGCCGCTCGTCGAGCGCGGCGCTTCCGGCGAGGGCCTCGAGCGCCGGGACGACCACGGCCGGCTTGACGGCCAGCACCACCAGGTCGCTCTCGGCAACCACGTCCTCGTTGTCGGCTCGTGTCGCTGCGCCCGCGCTCTTCTCGAACGTCACGCGCGAGCCCGGGTCCGGATCCGATCCGAGGATTCGCTCGGCCGGGAGCCCGGCGGCCACGAGTCCCCCCGCGAGGGCCTGGGCCATGGCGCCGCAGCCGATGAATCCGACGCGCTGTTCGCTGAGCTCTTCGATCATCGCTTTCACTCCCTTGGACCAAAGAGATCGGTCCCCACCCGGACGCTCGTTGCGCCCTCCTCGACGGCTGTCTCGAAGTCCGCGGACATGCCCATCGACAGCTCCCGCAGGCTCTGGCCCCCGGGCGCGTCGGCGAGGCTATCGCGGAGCTCGCGCAGGCGCGCAAATGCCGCCCGCGCCTCCTCCGGGTCCGGGCTCGCCGCCGGCACGGTCATCAGGCCGCGGACGCGGAGGCGCGCGAGGCCGGCGCAGGCCTCCAGCAGCGCGGGGAGCGCGCCGGGCTCGGTCCCGCCCTTCTGGTCCTCGCCGGAGAGGTTCACCTGGAGGAGGACGTGGATCACCGCCGAGGCGGCGCCGGCGCGCCGGTCGAGCTCCACCGCCAGCGGCGCCCGGTCGACCGTCTCGATCACCCGGAAGA
>JAPUKG010000340.1 GCA_027295775.1 Pseudomonadota bacterium | reverse complement strand
CAATTTCGAAACGACCCTCTCCGAGCTGGCCTCCGGCGACTCGGGACGGGTCGTGCGGGTCGAGGACGAGGGACCGGTGGGTCGTCGGCTCCTGGACCTCGGGCTCCTGCCGGACACGCCCGTGCGCGTGGTGCGCCGGGCGCCCCTCGGGGATCCAATCGAGCTCGAGCTGCGCGGCTACCACCTGTGCCTGCGCCAGAGCGAAGCCCGTCGGGTGCTCGTCCGGCGGACCCCGTGAGCAGCGCCGCCGCGACGACGTCGCCTCTGCGCCTGGGACTCCTGGGCAGTCCCAACGCCGGCAAGACCACCCTCTTCAACGCCCTCACCGGGCTGCGCGCCAAGGTGGGCAACTACCCCGGCGTCACCGTCGAGCGGCGCGAGGGCGCGGTCGATCTCGCCGGGCGGCCGGCGGTGGTGATCGACCTGCCCGGAACCTACAGCCTCGACGCGATCAGCGCGGACGAAGCGGTGGTGGTCCGGGTCCTGAACGGCGAGGTCCATGGCGTCGGCGCCCCCGACGCCCTGGTGGTGGTGCTCGACGCCTGCACACTCGAGCGCTCGCTCCTCTTCCTCGGGCAGGTGCTGCGGCGAGGCCAGCCGACCTGCGTGGTGTTGACCATGATCGACGAGCTGCGCGCGCGCGGCGGCGAGCTCGATCGCGCACGCCTCGAAGCCGCGCTGGGGGTGCCCGTGGTGGAGGTGGTCGGCCACCGCGGCCTCGGCGTGGGACGGCTCCGAGACCTCCTGGCCCATCCCGAGGGCTGGACACTGCCGCAGATCCCGCCGCCCGAGCCGGTCGTCGAGCGCGCGGCCTGGGCCGACTCCATCCTCGAGCACACACTTCGCCGCCGTCCCGCGGCCCACGCCCTCACCACCGCCATCGATCGCGTGGTGCTCCATCCAGTGGCGGGGACGATCCTCTTCTTGACCGTGATGGTCACCTTCTTCCAGCTGATCTTCGCCTGGGCCACGCCCGCCATGGACTGGATCGACGCCGGGGTGGCTGGCCTGGCGCAGGCGGCCCGTTCCGCACTCGGAACCGGACTGCTGGCGGACTTCGCGGCCGACGGCGTGATCGCCGGCGCGGGCGCCGTCGTCATCTTTCTGCCGCAGATCGTCCTGCTCTTCAGCGTCCTCTACCTGCTCCAGGACCTGGGCTACATGGCGCGTGCAGCCTTCGTGGTGGACCGCGTCATGGGCCGTGTGGGGCTCGAGGGGCGCGCGTTCGTGGCACTGCTCTCGTCGTACGCGTGCGCCGTCCCGGGGATCATGGCCACGCGCACCATTCCCTCGCCCCGCGACCGGCTGGTGACCATCCTGGTGGCGCCGCTCATGACCTGCTCGGCGCGGCTCCCGGTGTACGCACTCCTGATCGGCGCCTTCGTGCCCGCGCGCTCGGTCGTGGGGCCGATCGGGCTGCAGGGTCTCGTGCTGTTCGGCCTCTACCTGCTGGGCGCGCTGGCGGCCCTGGCGGTGGCCGCGTTGCTCAAGCGAACGCTGCTGCCCGGCGAGGGCCTGCCCTTTACCATGGAGCTGCCGCCCTACCGGATGCCTCCCCTGCGGCTGCTGGTCTCCCAGGTGTGGGGCAGCGCGTGGGCCTTCCTGCGCCGGGCGGGCTCGATCATCCTGGCCACGTCGATCGTGCTCTGGTTCCTGCTCACCTTCCCGCGCGTCACACCCCCGGCCGACATGCCCGAGGCTCGGGCTGCGAGCTACGCGCTGGAACAGAGCCTGGCGGGCCGGGCGGGGCGTGCCATCGAGCCGATCATCGCGCCCCTTGGGTTCGACTGGAAGATCGGCGTGGGTCTGATCGCCAGCCTCGCCGCGCGCGAGGTGATCGTCGCTACCCTGGCCCAGATCTACGCCGCGTCGGACGAGGGCACCTCGCTGCGCACGGCGGTGCAGCGCGATGTCGATCCCACCACCGGCGAGCCCGTGTTCACGCCGGCCACGGTCGCGGCGCTGCTGGTCTTCTTCGTCTTCGCGCTCCAATGCATGTCGACGCTGGCGATCATGCGCCGGGAGACCAACTCCTGGCGCTGGCCCGCCTTTGCCTTCGGGTACATGCTCGTCCTCGCCTACAGCGCCGCCTTCGCCACCCACTGGATCGTGAGCGCGCTAGCCTAATTGCATGGCGCGCGTGCTCTGCCTCGCGATCGTCGTCGCGTTGTTCCTCCCCGGGTGCATCACGCGCACCGTCACCGACGACTTCTACGACCACGCCGGCATCTACGTCTTCTTCCGCTACCAGCAGAAGTCGGGCCGGCCGATCTCGCGCGGCTACCAGCACCCGGCCGTGATCTCGAAGGAGCGTCTGGCGCACATCCTCTCGGTGATCGACGTGAAGACCAGGGAGGGCCAGTCCGAGGAACGCCGGCCCGCGGTGGAGGCGACGATCCTGTATCCGATCGCCGAGGTGCTCTCCACGGCGTTCGCCAAGGCCACGCCCGCCCAGGAGATCGCCGTGGTCATGGCCCGCAAGAAGCGGCGCCTCGGGCTCTTCCACCGCAAGTACCTGACCAGCTTCATCGCCTGGATACAGGACGACTCCCTGTACCTCGACTTCTCGCGGGTGGAGTGGGAGGTGCCGAAGCAGAAGGAGGCGGAGCTCCCGATGCCGCGCGTAGGAGACAAGGCGATGCCCTTCCGGGTGGTGCCGGGGCGCGCCATGCACTCGGTCGGACCCCAGACCGTCGCGGTCGCCTGGCGCGAGCCCATCTTCAGTAGCCCCTTCGGCCAGCGGGCCGATGGCGTGGTGCGGCGGACGGTCCTGATGGACAGCCCGATCCCGGCGGCCGAGCTCGAAGAGGAGGGGCTGCCGCCCGGACTCCGCCCCGAGGATCTGCGCGAGCTGGCCGACCTGGAAGAGGCGCGCCAGAACGGCGAGATCACCGAGAGCTACTACCAGCGCCGCCGCGAGTCGATCATCCAGGGGGAAGCCACGACTTCCCCCTGAGTTGCCGCTGCTCGGGGACGCAGGGAGCGCCCGCGCTCAGGATTCCGATAGGCGACGGGTGTCGGATCCCATATCCTGCCGTGTTCCCGTGGGCCCGGAGCGGGCCGTGACCTCCGCCTCCGGAGCTGGAGACCCTTTCGATGTTCATCCTTCTCGAGATCTTCGCCGTCGCCGTGCTGGCATTGCTGGTGCTGCGCCTCGCCCCCGAGCCGTGGCGCGGGCGCACCCTCAACGTGCTGAAGGCGTGG
>JAPUKG010000034.1 GCA_027295775.1 Pseudomonadota bacterium | reverse complement strand
TCGACACGCCCGCATTCATGAGCGTCGCCACCTTCGGCGCCGTCCGCGGCGTGTCCGCCGACGAGCTCGAGGCGCTGGGCGCCCAGATCCTGCTGGGCAACGCCTATCACCTCCACGAGCGGCCGGGCGAGGACGTGATCGCGAGCTGCGGCGGGCTGCACGGCTTCACGGGCTGGCGGCGTCCGTGGCTCACCGACAGCGGCGGCTTCCAGGTCACCTCGCTGGCGGACCGGGTTCGGGTCGACGAGGAGGGCGTCACCTTCTCGTCGCCGCTCGACGGGCGGCGGCGCCAGCTCACCCCGGAGAAGGTGGTGGCCATCCAGGAGTCGCTGGGCTCGGACGTGGCGATGGTGCTGGACGAGTGCCTGCCGGCCGAGCCGGACGCGCCCGACGGTGGGCTGCGCGCCGAGCGCGCGGCCGAGCGCACGCTGCGCTGGGCCGAGCGCAGCCGGGCCGCGCGCCGGCGGCCCGACCAGGCCCTCTTCGGCATCGTCCAGGGCGGCCTGTCCGAGGCGCTCCGCCGCCAGAGCGCCCGGCGGACCTGCGAGATCGGCTTCGACGGCTACGCCCACGGCGGCCTCGGTCTGGGAGACGAGCCCGAGCGCCGCCGAGACCTCGTCGCTGCCGTTCACGCCGAGCTGCCGGAGACGTCGCCCCACTACCTGATGGGCCTCGGCAAGCCCGCGGACCTGCTGGACGGCGTCGCCAACGGCGTCGACCTGTTCGACTGTGTCGTCCCCACCCGGAACGGGCGACACGGGCTCCTGTACACCCGCGACGGCGCGCTGCAGGTCAAGCGGGCGGCGTTTCGGACGGACTCCGGGCCGCCGGATCCGAGCTGCGACTGCTCCACCTGCGGGCGGGTCTCGCGCGCCTATCTCCATCACCTGATCCGCGCGGGCGAGGTCCTGGGAGCGCGCCTGGCCTCGATCCACAACCTGCGCTTCTACATGCGCCTGCTGGAGGACGCGCGCAGGGCCATCGATGACGGGCACTTCGCGGCGTTTCACAGGGAGCGGGTCGACCGGAGCGGCCCCGTCGAGAACTGATTTCTCAAGCGCGACGGGGTCTCGCCGTCGCGCCTTGCGTCTCAAGCGGAGACTGGGCCCGGCCGATGGGCGTTGCATGCAGAGACAGGGTCGGGGGGCGGCCGCGCTGCGTCTCGACGCGGCTGCGGGAAGCGGTGCCGCCACCGTCTCCACCGCCGCGCTGGCCCTGGCAACCCTGGCCTTCACCGGGAGTCTGCTCAGCGCGGTGGTCGCCAGCCTGGCGTCCGCCGCCGGCTGGGCGCTCTACGCGGACCGCCGGGCGCGCCGGCGCGGCGCCCTGATTCAAGACCTGGAGCGCGCCGCCCGCCGCGTGCGCGAGGGCGGTCGCCTCGAGCACCTGGACACCCGCAGTCTCGGCCGCCTGGCCGGCATCGGCGACGGCTTCAACCACATGCTCGACGCCCTGGGCTCCGCGACCCACCGCGTCCTCGGCATCGTTCACCGGGTTCGGGATCTGCCCGAACGCATCTCCCGCTCCATGGCCGAGGTCGAGGCCAGCGCGGCCGCCCAGGAGGAGGCGGTGGAGGAGACCGCGTCGCTCCTGGCCAACATCAACACCTCCATCCGGGACATCAACGACCAGGTCGAGAACCTGGCGCGGGCGTCGGAGGAGTCGTCCTCCTCCATCCTGCAGATGGCGAGCTCGGTCGATGAGGTCGCCCGCAACGCCGCCTCGCTGCACCAGTCGGTCGAGACGTCCACGTCGGCGGTGCACGAGATGGGGGCCAGCATCCGCCAGGTCGCCGACGGCGCCGAGGTCGTGCAGCGCATGGCCGAGGAGACCGCATCCTCGATGATCGAGATGGACCGGACGGTCCAGCAGGTCGGCGAGCACGTGAAGAAGGCCTCGCTGCTGACGGGCCGGGTGCGCGACGGCGCCGAGCAGGGCGCCGAGGCGGTGGCCGCCACCATCGAGGACATCGGGACCATCAGCACCCTCACCCTCGAGTCGCGGACCGTGCTCGAGCGGCTCGTGTCGCGGATCGTGGAGATCGGCGACATCCTGCGGGTGATGGGCGAGATCAACGACGAGACCAACCTGCTCTCGCTGAACGCGGCGATCATTGCGGCCCAGGCAGGGGAGCAGGGCAAGGCGTTCCTGGTCGTCGCCAACCACGTGAAGACGCTGGCCCAGCGGACGGCGTCCAGCACCGAGGACATCGAGCGACTGCTCCGGGCCGTGCAGCAGGAGTCGGACAACGCGGTCACCGCCATGAGTGCTGGCACGGAGGCCATCGAGCAGGGCGTCGCCCGCTCACGGCTGGCCGGGGAGGCCCTGGGCGCGATCCGGAACTCCGCCATCGAATCCAACGAGCGAGTCGCCGAGATCGCCCGCGCCACCGAGGAGCAGACCCGCAGCTCCCGGCTCGTGGCCCGGGCGACCCAGGAGACCTCCAATCAGGTTCAGCAGATCTCCGCCGCCATCTCCGAGCAGTCCAAGGCCAGCGAGCAGATGCTGCAGAGCTCCGAAGAGGCCCTCGAGATGTGCCGGCACGTGCACCGCTCCACCGAGGAGCAGCGCGAGACGGGCCGCTACATCAACCAGGCCATCTCCTCCATCACCGAGATGGTGCTCCAGATCAGGAGCAGCACCGCCCGCCACGGCGTGGCCAGCGAGTCGGTGGCGCAGGCGGTGATGCGATTGCTGGCCAACGCCCAGAGGAGCGCCGAGCAGATTCCCCAGGTGAAAACGCTGGTGCACGAGCTGCGCGAGAACAGCGAGGCGATCCGCACCGAGCTGGGCCGCTTCGAGGTCGGCCGCAACGCCGACGGGTTCGTGGCTGTCCCGATCCTCTCGGAGAACTCCATCGATCGGCCGAGCACACCCTGATCCTGGCTCCGGCGCGCCTCCGGTCGCTACGAGCCCGGCTGCGAATGCCCCTCCAAGGCGGCGCACAGGGCCGCCCGGTACGGGAGGTCCTCGCCGAGTGCAGCGGGAACGATGCGGAGATCCTCGGTCACGACGGCCCAGGTCTGCGCGCGCACCAGCTCCCGCACGGGCTCGAAGCAGAGCGTCTCCCCCGCCGCAGTCGCGATGGTGCCCAGGATGACGACCTCGGGCGCCAGGGTGAACGCGAGCTGCACGATGGCGCGCGCCAGGTAGGTGTTGAAGCGCTCGAGCTCGTCGAGGGCGAAGCGGTCGCCGTCGCGCGCCGCGGCCACGATGTGCTCCGGCCGCACGGCACCGCGGGACCCGGCGCGGGCGACCGCCCCGCTGTCTTCGGGTGTGATCGCGCGCAGGCGCTCGGTCCAGGCCGCGCCGCCCGCGTAGGACTCGAGACATCCGCGCAGTCCGCAGCGGCACGGCTCGCCGTTCCACTCGACCGGGACGTGGCCGATCTCCCCGGCGTTGGAGCGGTGCCCGCGATGGAGCCGTCCGTCCAGAATGAGGCCGCCGCCGACGCCGGTGGACATGGTGAGGTAGACGACGTCCCGGTAGCCCTGCCCCGCTCCGAAGCGCCACTCGGCCAGCACGGCGGCGTTGGCGTCGTTTTCGAGCACCACCGGGCAGCCGAGCGCAGTCGCCATCCACTCGGCCACCGGGACCTCGTCCCAGCCGGCGAGGTTCGGCGGGTGCAGCACGAGTCCGCGCGCCCGGTCGAAGGGGCCCGGCACCAACACGGCCACGGTGGCGAGATCCTCGGGCCGCGCATCCGCCTGGGAGAGCAGTCCGCGGGCGTCCTCCACGAGCCGCGCCACATCGGCCTCGGGCCGGCCGCTGGGCTCGGTGGGGCGGCGCGATCGGGCCAGGATGCGGCCCGAGTCGTCGCCGAGCGCGGCAGCCACCTTGGTGCCGCCCAGGTCGATGCCCAGGAAGAGCGCCTGCACGCTTCCGAAAAACCCTTTTATTTCAACGAGTTCGGGGAAACGACGCGAGTCTATCACAGGGCGCTCAGGCCCCGGCCGACGCTGGCCGATAAAGGCCTGCGAGCGCCCGCGCCTGCGGCCCTTGCTGCCGGTCGGAGCACGGAGGTTGCCGAATGAGGATCGTCCGCTGTCCCCTGCCCGCTTTCGTTTCGTTGCTCGTGCTCCTGTCCAGTGGATGGGGCTGCGCGTTCGGTGAGTTTCGGCCCCACGACCCGCTGCGTCGGGAGTACTCGCTGGAGCTCGCCCAGAACGACTACACCCTGCTGGTTCGCTGGAGCGAGTTCGGGAAGGCCGCCGGCTTCGTCGACCCCGAGCTGCGCGACGACTTCCGCAGCGGCTTCCCCGACAGCCGGCAGCTTCGCTTCACCGACTTCGAGAGCGGCAGCATCGATCTGGACGAGGAGAAGAAGACGGCGACCGTCGAAGTCACCTACTTCGGCTACCCGACCAACTCCCCGATCGAGATCGAGATCACGGAGACCCAGGAGTGGTACCGCGATAGCGTGACCAACAACTGGCAGGTCCGGCCGACCTTCAACGGACTCGAGGGGCTGAACGGGGTCAGTGCGGGGCGCTGAGCCGCCCGCGCCACCCGCCGAGGAGAGCGACGTTGGAGCCCAAGCGCACCATTCTCGTCGTAGACGACGTTGCGATGTTTCGGGAGCTGGGCGCTCTCTTCCTGGCGAGGAGCGGTCGGGTCGTGACGGCCAGCGGCACGGAGCAGGCCCTGGAGGTCGCCCGCCACGAACGCCCGGATCTGATCGTCACCGACCTCCACATGCCCGAGCCCGACGGGGAGGCGCTGTGCCGCGCGGTCAAGCGCGACCCGGATCTGCACGACACGCCGGTGATCGTCGTCATGGGGGCCGACGACTCGAAGGGCCGCGCGCGGGCCGTTCGCGCAGGCGCGGACGATCTGCTCTGCAAACCGATCTCGCGCCTGCAGCTGATCGATGCCGTGAACCGCCTCCTGCGCGCCCAGATGCGGGGTCTGCCGCGGATCGAGATCGCCGAGCCCGTGCGCATCCTCGCCCACCAGACGGAGGCCTGGGGGATGGTGCGCAACCTCTCGCGCGGCGGCTTGTTCGTCGAGACCGAGTGCAGCCTCGCGCCCGCCGCCGAGGTCGATCTTCACTTCAGCCTGCCCGAGGCGGCCGGTGAGATCGAGCCCACGGCTCAGGTGATCTGGCGACGCGAGAGGAGCTCGGATCCCGGCGGTTCCGGCGGCATGGGCATGCGCTTCCTCGAGGTGGACGGTGTCACCGTGCGCCGGCTCGAGGATTTCGTGTTCGAGCACAGCCGTCTCTCGGAGCTGCGGTCTGGGGCCGCGCGATGAACCGACTCCTGGCGGTGTTGGTGGCCCTGAGCGTCGGCTCCCCGATCGCCGTGGTCGTGTTTGCGCCGGGAGAGCTCCGGGCCGAGCCGACACCCGCGCGCATCAGGGCCGAGGAGCGCTCCAAGTTCGAGTGGCAGCAGCGCTACCGCCTGGCGATCGCGCGGGAGCGCAGCGCGGGTGTCGAATACGAGCGGGCCAGCATGGCCTGGAAGCGCGGCATGCGCCGCCATCGCCTGCGCGGCGACCGCCGCGTGAAGGCCCGCGAGCGGCTGCAGGACGCCGAGGCCCAGCTCCACGCGGCCGCGAGCGACCTCGAGTCGATCCCGGAAGACGCCCGCCGCGCCGGTGTGCCGCCGGGCTGGCTGCGCGAGGTCGAGGGCTGAGCCTCCGTTCGGGGCACCCGAGGGCGTAGTCCCGGTTCGTTCGTGGCATGATCCGGCTCGAACGGATCCACCGGAGCCTCGGCATGGGGGTGCGCCCGAACAGCTACGAGAGGATCGTCCTCGTCGCGCTGCTCATCGGGTTCTCGGCGATGAAGCTCGCCACGAACCCGGATCCGTCGGGCAGCGAGGCCGGCGACGGCTGGGGCTATCTCGATGTGGCCCGACACGTGGCCGAGGGCGATGGCCTCGTGACGAGCGTGTCCGTCTGGCACATGGGTCTCGACCCCCTGCCCCACCCGAGCACGCTCTACCCGCTCTGGCCGTTGCTGCTCGGGAACGCCGCCCGCACCGTCGGCCTCGACACGGCCGCGCGCGCCTTGCCGGAGCTCCTCTACCTGCTGAGCCTCGGGCTCCTGTACCTCCTCGCACTTCGACTTGCGGAGACTTGGGGAACCACCACGATCGCGATCGGGCGGCTCCCCCCGACCCTCAACGTGGGGCACGTCGCGATCCTGGTCTTCGGTCTGAGCCCGGTGTACGCGCGGCACACGTCCCTCCCGTTCGCCGAGGGCCTCGCCTTCACGCTCTCCTTCGCGGCACTGCTGGCGCTGTCCGGGACCCGTGGCCGGCGCCCTGCCCTGTGGGCCGCGCTGGCGGGAGTGCTCGGCGGGCTGGCCTACCTGACGCGAAGCCAGCTGATCGCCGTTCCGTTGGCCGTCACGGCCAGCCTCGTCTGGGTCGGTCTGCACCGGCCGCGCTTGCGAGTGGCCGCGGGGGTCAGCGCCGTTGCTGCGGTGGCCGTGTGCGTGCCCTGGATCGTCCATCTCGTGTCGGTGGCGAGTCCCTTCGAACCGCGCATGCTGCTCGACTTCGCCGCCTACCGGGGGACGCCGGAGCTCGCACCCCTCGAGCGGCTGGTCCCAACCGATTCAGTCGGCGCGTTTCTCCTGGATCGGGCAGGCGGGTTGCTCGTGGCGTTCCATCCCTGGCGGCCCGACTCCTATGTCGCGTCGATCGGGCCGATCGCCTACCTGGTCCCCCTCGCTGCGCTCGCGCTGCTGGTGACGGCGGGGCGGCGTGTTCACGCCCTCTCTCAGGAGGAGGGATCGGTCGCGACGCTGGCCACGATGCTCGTGGGCCTCGCCGCGCTGGCCTTGACCCACGCGAGTCACGGCGTCTGGCCCGCCGAGTGGCAGTTTCACTGGCGGGCGGGGCTCCCCCTGGTCTTCCTGATCGTTCCCGCGCTCGCCTACCTCCTTCCGCGCCGCGAGGTCCCGCGTGCGGGCTGGCGCATCGCGGGGCTCCTGCTCACGGCGGGCTCCCTCGTCTATCTGGTGCTGGGGCTGCCGCTCCACGTCGGCTGGCGCAACACGCCCGCCAGCCCGGCGGAGGTCGCGCTCAGCCGCTGGCTCGATGTCCAGCAGCCGCTGCCCGTCTCGCTGAGCACGCGGGCCCGGCCGCTCTCCGTCACCGGCCGCTCCAACTTCCACTGGATCCGCTGCGCGGACAGCTGGGCGCAGACCCAGCGCTACTTCGAGGTGCTGGGCACCGACTATCTGATCGTCTACGGCCACGAGGAGCGCTGCCGCTTCCTGGCCGGCCTGGATCCCGCCCGAGAGCCTGTGGCCTCGTTCGGCGCCGGCCGCGCGCGGATTCGGGTCTTCCGGCCATTCGCCCCGGGCCCGGGCTGAGGGGGCGCCTGTTGTAGGCTGGAGCCGAACCTCAGGAGACCCGCTTGGACTGCCCGAGCTGTGGCCTGCAGAACCGGGACGACGCCGCCTTCTGTGGTGAGTGAGACCGGGGAAGCGCGCCACCGGCGCCTCGAACTTCACGCCGCTCGGTTGCGTCGAGCGAGCCGGGCTGGCCGGCCGGGACGGCGACCGCGAAGGGCGGACGTCCCAGCTGCGGAGCGCTCTCGAGCGCTTCGAGGCGATCGGGGCCGCCGGGCA
>JAPUKG010000339.1 GCA_027295775.1 Pseudomonadota bacterium | reverse complement strand
GCACGGCCTTCCGGGAGCACCCGGCCGTAACGGCCCAGATCCCGCGCCTCGAGCGCGAGGTGGAGAGCCTCGAGACCACCCCCGTGGCCGCCGCCCGGACCCTGCTGTCCCTCTTCGCCGAGATCCCCGAGGAGTCGTAGGGCCTTCACCTCCTGGCCGATCTTGCCGATGGAGAGGCAGCGCCCTGGGCTTGGCCCGGGGGGGTGCGGCCGGAGAGAGAGCCCATGGTCCAGATCAACATGGCCAACAAGGAGATCACCGTGAAGGTGGTCTACTACGGCCCCGCGCTCTCGGGAAAGACGACCAACCTGCAGATGCTGCACGAGCTGATGAGTCCCGAAGCCAGGGGCAAGATGGTCTCGCTCGACACCAAGGACGACCGCACCCTCTACTTCGACTTCCTTCCCATCGAGTTTGGCACCACCGCCGGCTTCGCCATCAGGGTGAAGGTGTTCACCGTGCCGGGACAGGTGATGCACAAGTCGACGCGAAAGGTCGTGCTGGCAGGCGCCGACGCGGTGGCCTTCGTCGCCGACTCCCAGGTCTCGTCAGCCAGCGCCAACGCGTACTCGTGGCGCGACATGGAGGCCAACCTGAAGGCCAACGGCTTCGACTTCGACGCCATGCCGAAGGTGGTGCAGTTCAACAAGCGCGACCTGCCGGACATCAAGTCATTGGCGGACATCAAGAAGGCCTGGGGCCACATCCCGACCCATCCGGCCGTGGCCGTGCGCGGCGAGGGTGTGCTCGAGACCTTCCGCGAGCTGATGAGTGTCCTGTACCGCAACCTGGACGATCGCCACCAGTTCGCCACCAAGTTCGGAGTGACGGAAGAGGACTTCCTCAAGGGGATCTTCAAGAACTTCCGCCCGCCCGGCGCCTGAACTTCGCTCGCCTCACCCGAGGCGAAGCCTCAGGTGGGCTCGCTGGGCGCCGGCCCACGGCCGACTTGCGGCGGCAGCCCCGGACTCCCGGTCAGATTGACTTCCCAGTCAACCGTTGATAGGGTGCGCGACGCGCCCGCCACTGGGACCTGCGCGCCCGCCGGAACCACCCCGGATGCCAGCGATGGCCCAAAAAGGGGGGTCCGTACGGGAGGTTCGAAACGAACATGCCGGTCGCTCGCGACCCTTCCCGACGCAAGTCGAATCCCCTGAAGAGCGCCTCTCCGGCGCCTGCTCGGGCCGACTCCGCCCTGTCCACGATCGAGGAAGCGATCGAGGATATCCGCGCGGGGAAGATGGTGATCCTGGTCGATGACGAGGATCGCGAGAACGAGGGTGATCTGTGCATGGCCGCGGAGCGGGTGACACCCGAGGCCATCAACTTCATGGCCACCCACGGCCGCGGCCTCATCTGTCTGAGCCTGGTCGAGCAGCGCATGCGCGATCTCAAGCTCGAGATGATGGTCCCGGACTACGAGAACACGACGCCCCACGGCACCGCGTTCACGATCTCGATCGAGGCCCGCGAGGGGGTGACCACCGGGATCTCGGCCGCGGACCGCGCACGCACCGTCCAGGTGGCGATCGCGGAAGGAACGAAGCCCACGGACCTCTCCCGGCCGGGGCACATCTTCCCGCTGCGGGCCCGCGAGGGCGGCGTGCTGCGCCGCGCCGGACAGACCGAGGGCTCGGTGGATCTGGCGCGCCTGGCCGGCCTCCAGCCCGCCGGCGTCATCTGCGAGATCATGAACGACGACGGCACCATGGCCCGGCTCCCGGACCTGATTCGGTACTCGCGGGAGCACGGCCTCAAGATCGTCGCGATCAAGGACCTGATCAGCTACCGGCTGGTCAACGAGAAGCTGGTGCGCGCGGCGGCCGAGGCCCGCATGCCCACCGCCTACGGCGACTTCCGCTGCCTCGTCTACGTGAACGACATCGACCACGTGGATCATATGGCGCTGGTGAAGGGCGAGATCGACCCGAACGAGCCGATCCTGGTGCGGGTGCACAGCGAGTGCCTGACGGGCGACGCCTTCGGCTCGCTCCGCTGCGACTGCGGCGAGCAGCTCGACGCCGCCCTCAAGATGATCGGCGAGGCGGGCCGCGGGGTGCTCCTGTACATGCGCCAGGAGGGGCGGGGAATCGGTCTCAAGAACAAGATCCGCGCCTACTCGCTACAGGACACCGAGGGCCTGGACACGGTGGAGGCCAACCACCGCCTGGGCTTCGCCGCCGACCAGCGAGACTACGGCGTGGGCACCCAGATCCTGGTCGACCTCGGGGTGCGCAAGATGCGCATGATCACGAACAATCCCGGCAAGCGGGCCGGCATCGAGGGCTACGGTCTCACCATCGTCGAGCGGGTCCCGCTCGAGATCGAGCCCAACGAGAACAACCTCAACTACCTTCGCACCAAGAAGGAAAAGCTCGGCCACGTGCTGAATCTGATGAGCTAGGAGCCTCCATGTTCGAGTCCGTTGACAATGTTGTCTCCCGCCTGGCCGACCAGGGCTACATCTGCGACAAGCGGATCGGCACCGTGGTCTACCTGGCCCAGCAGCTGCAGAAGCCGGTCCTGGTGGAGGGGCCCGCCGGCGTGGGCAAGACCGAGCTCGCGAAGGTGGTCGCCACCGCGCTGGACCGGGATCTGATCCGCCTCCAGTGTTACGAGGGACTCGACGAGGCCAAGGCCCTGTACGAGTGGGAGTACTCG
>JAPUKG010000338.1 GCA_027295775.1 Pseudomonadota bacterium | reverse complement strand
TCATCGCCGAAGATCACCAGGATGTTGGGCTTGTTCGACTCCGCCGAGGCGGGCGGCGCCAGCCCCAGCACAGCCAGCAAGACGATCGCGAACCAAGGGCGAGCTCCCGTCCAGCGATTCATGTCCATGGCGTGATTCCGTCCTTTCCCTTTTCCATCGACTCGGGATGAGTTCTCGCCGATTCTCATCGAAAGGTCGCACCGAGTCAATCAACACTTCTCAGAAGAGAACCGCGAAGCGTGAGCCTTCGTCGCGGCTGCACCCGGTGTGCTAGAAGTTGATCTCGAAGCGCATCTGGAAGAGGTTGGCGTGCCCGCTGGGTTTGCGCTTCGCGTACACGTAGTTCGTCACGATCCGGGCGTTCGCGTAGAGGTACCAGTTGATGCCGAGGGTCATGTCGTGCAGCCTGCCGCCGCGGACGTCCCGGTCGCTCAGGTCGAGATAGGAGTAGCGCGCCGCGACCTGCCAGGCGCCCCAGCCTCCGGCGCCCGGGTTGAAGTCGTGAGTCGGACTGACCCGGTCGAAGACCGCGAACTCTCGATCGTAGATGCGGTGCTCTCCGGTCAGGAAGTAGCTGATCTCGGCAGTGGCACCCCAGAAGGCCGTTCTCGGCGCGTCGACGCGGTCGACCCAGGAGGCCATGGCCTCGCTCTGCAACAGGAAGGACTCGTGGACCCACGCGAACTCCACGCCGAGGAGGTCGACGTTGTCGGCGGGGAGGAGGAGCGTATCCACCAGCTGGGGGGCCAGGTGCGACTCGGGGCGCTGCGCGTAGCGCACGGGGCTCCTGGGATTGCGGAACTGGTGGGCGTAGGCCAGTCCGACGTGGACGATCCTGCGTCCCGCCGGCCCGTAGAGGGGGAGCCCCGTGACGCGCGCGGTCAGGTCGAAGTTCTCACTGTCGCGGGAGCCGTCCGAGAGGAACTCGCCGGAATTGTCCGTGTTCAGGTAGAACCCGGCGTCGAAGGTCGTGCGTTCGTTCGCCGGGAAGTGCCGGATCCGAATTCCAGTGTTCCGACTGGGAGCGAGGATGGTCGGGAGGGCTCGCTCCATGAACGTGGTGTACTTGCTGCTCTCCAGCTGCTCCAACGAGAACGGCTCGTAGGCGTGGCCGACCAGGACGCTCGTGCGGATGGACGGGAAGAGCAGGCCCATGTAGACGTCCTGGAAGCTGAGCTCGGCGTCCTCGAACCCGAACTGGAACTTGAAGAAGAGGCGCCGGTAGAGCAGGCCGTCCGTGAACATCCGGGCGCGGCGGAACTCGATTCCGTAGCCATCGCCGCCGATCGTGTCTTCGAGCGACGGGCTCAGGGCCAGCGCGGCCCAGTCGAGCTGGATGCGACCGCCGAATCGGAGCTGATGAAGGCCGTCGTTCCGCTCGACCCGGAAGTTGTTCCTCCAGGTGGTCCTCCAGCCCGTCGGATCCTCCGCGGACGGCTCGGCGCCTGCCTCCGCTTCGGCGGCAGCCCTGGCGCGGAGCTCGCGGCAGCGGTCGGGCGTGAGGTCTCCGCTCTCGCACAGGGAGTCGATCAGCTCTCCAATGAGGCTCGGGTCCTCTGCGGCGGCTGTTCCTGCAAGGAGAAGCAGGCCGACTGCCGAGGCGATTCGACCCCAGCCAATTCCGCGCGCAACGACACCCTTCTGACGCGAAGACACTCCGACCCCCTGCTCGGTACTCGCGGACCGTCACCCCCCGGTGCGGAGCCGGCAGAATAGAGCAGGAGAGTCGGAGCCGGCACCCGGCCCCTCCGGCTCGGGCTAGCGGGCGATCTGGAGGCGCACCTCGTCGCCCCGCGCCCGCGTTCGGTGTACGGTTCCGCAGCCCCTCACCGGCTCGACCTTCTCGAGCGGGGGAGGTGGGGGATGGACGCCGCCTACTGGAACGCCGTCGCCGGGGACTACGACGACGAGGTCTTCAACTCCGTGGCGGCGGATCGCTCGGGCGTCCTGCGCCGCCGGCTGGACGAGCTGCGGGCGCCCAACCGGGTCGCGTGCGACTTTGGCTGCGGGGTCGGTCACTACCTGCCCCTGCTGGCGGAGCGCTTCAAGCGCGTGGTCGCCGTCGACTTTGCGGCGGACCTGCTGGCCGTGGCCCGTGCGCGCCACGGGGCCCTCGCCAACGTCCAGTTCGTCCAGGCGGATCTGGCCCGCGGACGGCGGGCGCTTCCGCGCGCGCACGTGGGCTTCTGCACCAACGTCCTGATCCATCCCGAGCCGCGCGTGCGCCGCGCGATCCTGCGCCGCATTCACCGCCAGCTGTATCGCGGCGGGCGCCTGCTGGCCCTGGTGCCGTCCACCGAGTCGGTTCTCTACGCGGGCCAGCGCTACGCGGAGTGGAATCGCACCCTCGGTCACTCGGAGCGCGAGGCCCTGCGCATGAGCATGGGCGCCACGGCCCGCTCGGCGGCGGACCTGCTGCGCGGCGTCCTGCTCGCCGGAGGAGAGCGCACCAAGTGCTACCTGCGCGAGGAGGCGGACCTGCTCTTCGCGGAGGCCGACTTCTCGGTCGTGAGCACGGACAAGCTCGAGTTCGGTTGGGACGAGGAATTCGAAGGCCCGCCCCGTTGGATGGGGCGGCCGCCGCCCGGGGACTGGCTCTTCGTGGCGGAGAAGCGCTAGTCCGACGGCTCGTCCAGCTCCGCCAGGATCCGCTCGCGGTCGGCGTCCAGGTTCGGCGCGGGAGAACGGGTGTCCGGGTCCGCGAAGCCCGAGATCTTGATCGGGTTGCCGGCCATGCGCAGCTCGCCGACGTCGGGGTCGGCGACAC
>JAPUKG010000337.1 GCA_027295775.1 Pseudomonadota bacterium | reverse complement strand
ACCCGCCACGCCTTCCTCGAGCGCTACGCCGACGGCCCGGTGCTGGTGATCGGCACCCACTTCCCGACGCCCACCGCTGGCGTGGTGGTGCGCGACGGAGACGCGTACCGGCTGGTGGTGTAGCCGCGCACGCGCAGCCTCTAGCGGCTAGGTCATCGCGGTAGGTTACGGAGTCTTGAGTTCACCGGAACAGCGTTTTGCGCGCGTTCGACGGATCTACGTAGGGTCCGTACTGATCTTCTTCAACTCGATACTCGTTTTTCTCGTGTCGCTCACGATCGTCCACATCGCACTTGACGTTGTCGAATGGTACCGCGGCCCGACCCGCTTGTATTCCCCGCAATTCGACCTGAGTGCCTTCACCGAGGTGGACGAGGCGACCGCGCTCGCCATCGTGCGCGAATTCGACGTGCACGGAGCCGGCGGTCTGAATCTCGAGGGCCTCGGCGAGTACGACTACCAGCCGTGGGCGCTGACAGTAGATCGCCATATGCCGTGCAGGAGTGACGGATGCGTGGGCGCCCGAGGAGGTCTCGCTCTGGGAGTAACCGCGTCGCTGGACCTGCGCCCCTATGGCTTCGAGCGAGCCTGGCAGAATCCGTGGTACCTCCGCGAGCCGGCACCCATTCGCCACGGAGCCCCCGGCTGCTCGAATTCGAGGTGGCGGGCCGGCCATCCTACCCGTAGATCAGTCGCGAGAGCGTCTCCGCGACGCAGGCGGGCTTCTCCTCGCCCTCGATCTCGATGAGCACGCGCTGCTTGATCTGGAGCGTGTTGGGCGCCACCAGGTCGGCGGAGACGAGCTCGCGGCGCGCGCGGATGCGCGAGTCCACCTTGACCGCGTTGGGGAAGCGGACCTTGTCGAGACCGTAGTTCACGCCCATGGCGAGGCCCTTGTAGGCGGCGGGGTCGATCTGCGGAATGCTGGCGCCCAGGTGCACGACCATCGACAGGGTCAGGAAGCCGTGGGCGATGGTGACTTTGTAGGGGGATAGCTGCGCCGACTTCTCCGGATCCACGTGGATGAACTGGTGGTCCAGGGTCGCGTCGGCGAACAGGTTGATCTGCTTCTGGTCGACGGTGTGCCACTCGCCGACGCCCTCCTCGCTGCCCAGGTGCTTCTGGAAGATGACGAGTCCCTCTTCCGCCTTGCTTGCCATGGTTCGCCTCCTCGGATCTTCTCGGGTGTACAATAGGCGATCGCAGGAGACCGTCCATGCTCGACGAGCTCGGCCGCGACGAGCGGCTTCGCCTGATGAAGTTCGTGTGCTCCTTCGCCTGGGCCGATCTGGAGATCCGCCCGGAGGAGCGGGAGTTCGTCCGGCGCATGGTCCTGCGCCTCGGGCTCGACGACGACGAGACCCGGCAGGTGCAGGAGTGGCTCCGGGTGCCGCCCGCTCCAGAGACGGTGGATCCGACCGCGATTCCCAACGATCACCGCAAGGTGTTCCTGGAGGCGGTCGAAGGCGTAATCGTCTCGGACGGAGAGATCGCCCCCGAGGAGCGGGAGAACTTCCGCCTGTTCAAGGATCTGCTTGGCTAGCCGGCTGGGCCATGCGCTAGCGGTCGCGCTCGCGTGGTCAACCGGGTTCGGCGTGGCCTCCGCGCCTGCCCAGGCCACCGGCGCGCTGCGTGCGGCGCGGGTGACCGAGGCCAACGCCGCCGAGCTCCTGGTTCGCGGGCCCCACGCCATCGGCGGGATCGGCGACTGGGCGCTGCAGAACGGAACCCTGTGTGCCGTCGTCACGGATCCGGGTCACGAGTCGATCCTGTCTCCCCAGGGCGGTGTGCTCGTCGACCTGGGGCACTGCGGCCAGGCGGACGACGAGTTCAACGTCCTCCAGCCCGTCTTCAACATCTCGCGGGGCTCGGTTCCGCCCGTGGACGAAGTGGAGGCGGCGGTCCGCGACGGCGAGGCGCGGGTGGTGACCCGGGGAAGCAGCCGGGGTGTCGTCTTCGAGACGGCCTACGTGCTCGACGAGAAGCACCCGGATGCCCTGCGCATCCGCTCGACCCTGCGGCGCATCGCGGACGGGGGACAGGTCTCCATCTTCGGCGACGTCCTGATCCACGGCAATGGCTCGCTCTCGCCGTTCGCGCTCTCGCGGTCGTACCCGGAGCGCTCCCCCGGCTTCGTCCATCCCGCGGTGGACGTGGCGGATCCCCTGGCGATGCTCCGGGCGATCGTTCCCGCCGACGTCCACGTGGCGGTGGGGGCGCACACGGCGGAGCCCGGGATCTCCTACGGACTCCGGCTCGACAGTGCACGGCTCGAGTCGGCGGATCCGGCTCGTTCGGCTGATTCGGCGGACAGGGCGGAGCCGCTCGCCTCCGTCGCGATCAACGGAGAGCACTTCACCACGCTCGCCATCTTCACGCGCCCCTTCTGGTACGCCGGAGCCGGCCCGCCGGGCTGGCTCCAGTTTCTCCAGGGCTTCCTCATGGATCTCGACGAAGGGGAATCGCTGGTCTACGAGCGCACCCTCGTGGTCGGCCGCCGGGCCGACGTGGCGTCGGTGACGGACGCCATCTGGCCCGACGCGCCCCGGATCACGGGCCGGGTGGACGACGCATCCGCGCGCCTCCACGTGATGCGCTCCGACGGAGCGCCGCTCACCGAGGTGCGCCCCTCGCCCGACGGGCGCTTCGCTTTCCGCGCGCCGCCGGGAGACTACGAGCTCCGCATCCGCGCGCCGGGCGGACGGGAGCGCAGCCGGCCGCTGACCGTGTCCGCGGCCGACCTCGATCTCGGCACGCTGGAGACAGGCCGCCCGGCCCGCGTCCGGCTTCCCTCGGGCAGATCCATGCGCCTCATCTTCCGCGGCACCGGGGGAACCCCGGACCCGGCCCTGGGCGACGATCTGCGCGGCTTCGCCGTGGGCGGGGAGGCCATCGTGCCGAGCGCGTTCTCCCGCGAGGTGTCGCTGGCCGGGCGCCCCGGCGATCCCGAGGTGGTGGTCCTGCCGCCCGGGAGCTACCGCGTTTTCGCCACCCGGGGCCCTGAGTACGGACTGCGCCAGGTCGCGCTCCGCGCGGTGGCGGGCGAGACCGCGGTGCTCGAGATCGAGCCCCCCGAACGCGTGCTCACCACGCCCGGCTGGCTGAGCGCCGACTTCCACGTCCACTCGGGCGCCAGCGACGACTCGAGCCTCGCCCTGCGCAGCCGGGTCGCGAGCTTCGCCGCACAGGGCAGCGAGGTCCTGGTCTCGACCGACCACGACATGGTCACCGACTACGCCCCGCTCGTGCGTTCGCTGGGTCTGGCCGGAGAGATCGCCACCGTGGTGGGAGTCGAGGTGTCGAGCACCTCGGTCTCGGACGCGGTGCCCTACACCTTCGGCCACGTCAACGTGTTCCCGTTCGTGCGCCGACCGCACGAGTACCGCGCGGGAGCGCCGGCCCACGAGGGCGTCCGCCTCCACCGCTTCCTCTCCACCGTGCGCGGCGTCGCCTCGCCCCCCCTGGTGCAGCTCAACCATCCGCGCGGGCACCGGGCGGAGGACGACGGCTACGAGTACCTGTTCACACACCTCTCGGTGTCCGGGGAACCGCTGGCGCCGGCGCGGCCGCTCGACGCCGAGCCCAACCGCGCCCTGATCGAGCGCGACCCCGAGACCGGGCTGCGCGACCTCGACTTCGACGTGGTGGAGCTGATGAACGGAATCACCATGGCCCGCTATGCGGTCACGCGCGCGGACTGGTTCTCGTTCCTGCTGCAAGGCGAGTTCCGGCCCGGCACCGCGAACAGCGACTCCCACCACGCCCGCGAGCTGGTAGCGATGCCGGTGAGCTACGTCCGGGTGGAGAGCGACCGGATCGCCGACTTCGACGAGGCCGCCTTCCTGGAGGCGCTGCGCCGGGGGCGCTTGTTCGGAACCACCGGGCCGCTCCTGGAGGTCACCCTCGGAGAGGCCGGCATCGGCGAGCTCCACCGCGGCGCGTCCGGCACCCTGCGCGTCGCCGTGCAGGCCGCGCCCTGGGTCCCCGTGTCGACGGGCCGCGTCTACGCGAACGCGGAGCTGGTGCGCACCTTCGAGATCGAGGCCGGCGGCGCCTTCGAGCTGCCCCTCCACTTCGACGCAGACACGTTCGTCACGGTGGAGGTCGAGGGCGAGCCCGACGACACCTACGACACCGTCGCCCCGGGCGCCACGCCATTTGCGTTCACCAACCCCATCTTCGTGGACGCCGACGGCGACGGCCGCTGGACCGCGGCGGGTCTGCCCGACCCGGCCCCCGAGACCGTCCGCGCGCCGGGAGACCGTCCCTAGACAGGGCTGCTCTACTCGAGCCCCATCATCTTGCGAGCGCCGAAGGCGTGGCCGGCGGTGACGCCGCCGTCCACCGCCAGGGCGTGGCCGGTGACGAAGGAGGCGTCGTCGGACGCGAGGAACAGCGCCGCCGCGGCGATCTCCTCGGGCCGCCCCAAGCGGCCCAGGTGGTGGGCGTCGATGAAGCGCTGCTTGAAGTCACGCATCGCCTCGCTTCCGGTAATGCCCGCCGTCAGCGGCGTGTCGATCAGCCCGGGGCAGATGCAGTTCGCCCGGATGCCGCGACGCCCGTAGTCGATGGCGAGGTTGCGGGTGAGGAGTACCACCCCGCCCTTCGAGGCGTTGTAGGCGCTCCCGCCGTCCACGCCCTCGAGCCCCTCGATGCTGGCGATGTTGACGATGCTGCCGCTGCGCTGCTCGACCATGTGCGCCAGCGCGTGCTTGCACACGAGGAAGGTGCCCTTCAGGTTGATGTCGATCACGCGGTCCCACGCTTCGGCCGAAAGCTGGTGGACGGGACCGCCGCCGCCGACCCCGGCGGAGTTCACCACCACGTCGAGGCCGCCCAGCTCCTCGATCGCCGCGCGGACCACCGCCGCCACCTGGGCCTCGTCGCGCACGTCGCCCTCGCGGAAGAGCTCGGGCCCTCCGTCGGGAGCCGGGTTCTGGTCGAAGCCTGCGACGCGGGCACCTTCCTCGGCAAAGCGCCGGGCGGTCGCTGCCCCGATGCCCGACGACGATCCCGTGACCAGCGCGACGCGACCGTCGAGCCTTCCCACCGGGCGCCCTAATCCAGCTGCACCTGGGCGAAGCCCAGGACGGGACACGGACGGCTTCCGCCCAGCAGCGCGAACGGCATCGGGCCCGAGGAGCGGAACTCGATCGAGGCGACGGTGCTCTCGAGCACCCGCTCGCAGCGCTCCTCGACGGGGATCACCGCCACATAGTCGACGCCGCCCGGCAGCCCGATCAGGGAGGTCAGCCGGAAGCGACCGCGCGCCAGCGCGAGCTCGTCGTCCCGGTGATAGACCTGATAGGTCGCCTGGTCGCGCGGGATCGCCGCGCGGGTCTGGGGGCGCGGTCTGCGATTGCGCCAGGCCACCAGCGAGAGGATCCCCACCGGATCGCAGCTCTGCTCGCCCACCTCGACGCGGCCGAAGGGACCGAGGTTCCGGTAGCGGACGGGCTCGCCGCCGGTGCCCGCGTCGACCACCGCCCGGCACACCTCGGTCCTCGGCAGGAAGAACCGGTAGCTCGTGCCGCCAGTCGTCACTGTGGCATCGAGATACTGGGCCCGCTCGCCGTGGAACTCGATCCCACCCAGGGTGCTGGTTCCGGGAACCGCCGCCTGTCGCTTGAACTCGTCCGTCGTGCAGCCCGCGACCAGGGCCAGCGCGAGCGCGAGGATCCCCGCGACCGTTCGAGAACGCGTCATGTTCCCCCCCTCCCGTCGAGGTATTCGATGATCTGGGCGGACTCGGGGACCCAGCGGACCTCCCCGGACGCCTCCTCGATGCGCAGCACCGGCACGGTCTGACTTCCGGTGGACTGGGTGAGCTCGCGGCGGTGGTCGGCGCTCTCGAGAATGTCCCGCAGCTCGAGGGAGACCCCCAGGCGATCCGCCGCCTCGCGGACGCGGGTGCAGAAGGGACAGCCGTCGTAGTGGTAGAGGGCGAGGTCGGGGGAGGTCATCGAGAGCTCTTTCCGGGGCCGGTCGTCGGGGCGCAGAGGATCGCACGCTCCCTCGAGAAGTCGAGAGCCCCTCTCGGGCCCTCGGCTCTAGTCGAGGAAGAGTGTTCGGAGGTGGTCGTTCAGGAAGCGGCCCTGGGGATCGTGCTGCTCTCGCAGCGTCTGGAAGTCCTCCCATCTCGGATAGACCTGGCGGAGATCCCGCGCCGTCCGCGTGTGCACCTTGCCCCAGTGCGGTCGCCCCCCGCAGTCCCAGAAGATGGGCTCCACGTCGGCGAAGAAGTCGCGGAAGGGCAGGCTCCCGTCCTGGTGGACGGAGATGGTGACCGTGGGCCGGCCGTGGGCGGTGCTCAGCAGGGCGTCGTCGGAGGCGAGAGTCCGGTACTCGACGGGCCAGACCACGTCGGGGTGCACCGTCCGGATGCGCTCGCGCACCGCCGCGAAGCAGGCCGGGCCGTGCTCCTCGGGAACCGCGTACTCCATCTCGTTGAACTTGAGCTCGCGGACCGACGGAATGATGTGGGGGCTCCAGCCGATGCGCTCGCCCTTGCGATCGGGAAGGTCGTCGGGCTCTTCGTCGGTGAGATCGAGGGATTTCATCTCGACCCGGTCCACGTGCGGGTACCAGAAGAACTCGAAGTGCCGGTGGCGCCGGGTCTCGCTCTCGAGCGCCTCGAGGCACTCGTCGGTCGACGCGCGCACGATCCGCTCGTGGAGCTTGTAGGCCGGCACCAGCTGGAGGCAGGCCGCGCTAACGGCCCCGACCGCGCCCACCGAGACCCGGAGCGCCCGCAGTAGCTCGGGGTCGTCCTCGCCCGAGCACGTCACCACCTCCCCCTCCGCGTTGACGAAGCGGATGGCGACCACGCAGCTCGACAGGTTGCCCAGAGTGCGACCGGTGCCGTGGGTGCCGGTGGCGAGCGCGCCGCCGAGGGTCTGCACGTCGATGTCGCCCAGGTTGGCCATGGCCATGCCGAGCTCCAGCAGGGGATCGCCGAGGTCGTGCAGCACGGTGCCCGAACGCACCCAGACCTGGAGTCGGTCGCGGTCGTGGGACTCGATGCCCTGGAGTCCGCCGGGCAGGACGACCACGCCGTCGCTGGCCACCAGGGGCATGAAGGAGTGGCCCGTTCCGGCGACCCGGACCGAGAGCTTCTCGTCCCGGGCGCGCCGCACCAGGTCGGCGAGCGCCGCCTCGCTCCCGGGCTGCTCGGCGCGAACCGGGCGGCAGGACACCGAGCCCGACCAGTTCGACCAGCTCGCCTCGCCCCGGGACTGCGCCATCTCCCACCTCCTCGGGGCCGAGCCCCGTGGGATTCTACCCCGCCCGCCTCCGCGCCCGCCTCCGGACTGGACCGTCGGCCGGCCGGCACCCCGTCCGGATCCCGTCGCTTCCGGCGCCCCTCGCGCATCGATCCAGATCTCCAAATACCTGAAACCATTGAATTTCATCTCGATCCGCAGAAGCGGCACGCGATCTGCACAGCCTTCCCGTGGAGGGGGAAGAGGGGTCATGGACAGCTGGAAGAACCGCCACCGGGAGCTCCTGGAGAGCGCGGCCGTGATCGAGGCGAGCCTGGTGGAGCTGGTGCTGGCCGCCAGCGAGTGCAGCGAGGACGAGTCGGAGATCGCCGACCACCTGGACGAGCTCCTGGCCAGCGGCCGGGTCCAGCTCCAGCGCTAGGCGCTCCCGGCGGGGGCCCGCCTTCGTTCGGCTCACCCGAGGCAAGGCCTCGGGTGGCCTCACTGCGCGCCGGCCTCCGGCCGGCTTGCGCTCAAGCTGAAACGGGTTTCAAACGATCAGTCAGTCGTTTGAACGGGTCGCCGAACCGCGCTGCCCGGCTTCCCGGAGGCCCCCACATGGCGGGATCGGAGACCCGCGAGCGCATCCTCGAGGCGGCCGAGACCCTGTTCGCCGAGCAGGGCATCTCGGGCACCTCGCTGCGCGCGCTCACGAGAGCGGCCGACGTCAACCTGGCCGCCGTCCACTATCACTTCGGATCCAAGGAGGGGCTCCTCGACTCGGTGGTCGCGCGCCGCGCCGGGCCGCTCAACCGCGAGCGGCTGGCGGAGCTGGACCGGCTGGAGGCGCGCTCGGAGAACGGCACGCCCGGGATCGAGGACATCCTCGCAGCGCTCTTCACGGCGGGGACCCGCGAGCTCCTGGCGGTGCCCGAAACCAGCCGGCGGCTCGCGCGGCTGATCGCGCGGATCGATGCCCAGCCGCCCGAGGTGGTCGAGCCGCTGTACCGCAAGCACTTCGGCGAGCTGGGACGGCGCTTCGTCGAGGCGCTCCAGCGCGCGCTGCCCGAGCTGCCCGTGGAGGTGGTCTCGGATCGCTACCGCTTCAGCGTCGGTGTCCTCTCCTTCCTCTTCTCCGGGAACTTCGACCTGGACGTCGTGCCCGGCCATCCGGCCCACGCCACCCACATCGACGAGCGGATCGATCACGCGATCGTCTTCCTGGCGGCGGGGATGCGCGCCCCGCTCGCACACGACCCTCGCGCACACCCCCGAGTGAAGGCGTCGTGAAGATCTCGGCCCGAAAGGCGCTCCCGATCGGGGTCCTGGTGATGGGACTGATCGCCACCGTCGCCCTGGTGTCCGCCCGGCCGGCGGTGAAGAGCCGCGCCCCGGAGCGCGCCCTTCCCCTGGTGCGCGTGATGGAAGCCGCCTCCGAGAGCGTCCAGCTCCGGGTGTCCGCCCAGGGGAGCGTGGTCCCGCGCACCGAGAGCTCGCTCGTGGCCGAGGTGGCGGGCCGCATCACCGAGGTGTCTCCCAGCCTGGCCCCCGGCGGCTTCTTCGAGAGCGGCGACCTGCTGGTGCAGATCGACCCCAGCGACTATCGCGTGGCGCTCGAGCGGGCCAAGGCGGGCCTCGCCCGGGCCGAGAGCGAGCTCGACTGGGCCCGCGCCAGCCTGGCCCGGCGGCGCACCCTGTCGGATCAGGGCGTCGCCAGCGACGCGGCGCTCGAAGACGCCCAGAATTCGGAGCGCGTGGCCGAGGCCGTCCGCCGCGACGCGGGGGCGGCCCTGGAGCAGGCGCGCCGCGACCTCGAACGCACCCGGGTGGTGGCGCCCTTCGCGGGCCGGGTGCGCGAGAAGCACGTGGACGTGGGCCAGTTCGTGAGCCGGGGCGTAAACGTGGCCCGCGTCTACGCCGTGGACTACGCCGAAGTGCGGCTGCCGATCTCCGACGAGGACGCGGCCTTCGTCGATCTGCCCATCGACTACCGCGACAGTCACTCGGACAGCGACGGGCCGCGGGTAATCCTGCGCGCGCGCTTCGCCGGCCGCAACTACGAGTGGAGCGGCCGCGTGGTCCGCACCGAGGGCGAGATCGACCCGCGCACCCGCATGATCCACGCGGTGGCGCGAGTGGAGGACCCCTACGGGCGGGGCAACGACCCCGACCGGCCACCGCTGGCGGTGGGGCTCTTCGTCGACGCGGAGATCGAGGGACGACGCTACGACGACATCGTGGTGCTACCGCGGTCGGCGCTGCGCGGGCGGGACCACGTAGTGGTGGTCGACGACGACGACACCCTGCGACTGCGCAAGGTGGAGATCCTGCGGCGCGAAAGGGACCGGGTGATGGTGCGGGCCGGCGTGGCCGCGGGCGAGAAGGTCTGCATCTCCCCCCTCCCGGTCAGCGTGGACGGGATGCGAGTGCGCACAGTGACCGTGGAGCTCGACCCGTGAACGGAGCGATCGCGTGGTTCGCCCGCAACCACGTCGCCGCAAACCTGCTGATGGGCCTGCTGGTCGTGGGCGGTCTGCTCTCGCTGCCGATGATCAAACGCGAGGTCTTCCCGCAGCTGAACCTCGACGTGGTGACGGTGAGCGTCGCCTACCCGGGTGCGGCGCCCGCGGAGGTCGAAGCGGCGATCTGCGTCCGCATCGAGGAGCAGCTCCAGGGGCTCCAGGGCATCAAGCGCATCCGCTCGACGGCCTCCGAGGGACACGGCCGGGTGAGCGTCGAGCTGCTGGCCGGCGCGGACGTGCGCCGCCGCGTGGACGAGATCCGCACCCGGGTGGACGGCATCGACACGTTCCCGGCCAACGCGGAGAAGCCCGTGGTGAAGCAGGCGGACGTCCGCTTCCCGGTGCTCGCCGTCGCGGTGGCGGGCAACGTCGACGAGTGGACGCTCAAGCGGCTGGGCGAGACGGCGCGCGACGAGATCGCGGCGCTGCCCGACATCACCGACGTCGAGCTGGTCTCCTCGCGCTCCTTCGAGATCTCGATCGAGGTCTCGGAGCGGGCGCTGCGGCGCTACGGAATCACCTTCGACGACGTCGCGGCGGCGATCCGCCGCTCTTCCCTGGACCTGCCCGGCGGCACCCTGCGGACCACCGGCGGCGAGATCCTGCTGCGCACCGTCGGGCAGGCCTACCGCGGGAGCGAGTTCGAAGAGCTGCTGCTGCTGTCGCGGCCCGACGGCACCCGGCTGGTGCTCGGCGACGTGGCGAACGTGGTGGACGGCTTCGAGGAGACGGACCAGGTCTCCCGCTTCGATGGCAAGCCCGCGGTGCTGGTCCAGGTGTATCGGGTCGGGCAGCAGAGCGCCCTCGAGATCGCGGACACGGTGAAGCGCTACCTCGAGGAGGCGCGGGAGAGACTGCCCGAGGGCGTGTCCTTCACCCTGACCCAGAACGACGCACGATTCCTGCGCGGCCGACTGGACACCCTGGTCAACAACGCGCGCAGCGGGTTCGTCCTGGTCATCCTGGTGCTCGCCCTCTTCCTGCGCCTGCGCCTCGCGCTCTGGGTGGGCCTCGGCATCCCCGTCTCGTTCCTGGGCGTCCTCTTCCTGCTGCCGACCGTGGACGTCTCCATCAACCTGATCTCGTTGATGGGCTTCATCGTGGTGCTCGGCATCGTCGTCGACGACGCCATCATCGTGGGTGAGAACGCGCACACGGAGCAGGTCCGCTGTCAGAAGCCCCTGGAAGGCGCCATTGCGGGCGCGCGGGGGGTCGCCATGCCGGTGGTGTTTGGCGTGCTCACCACCATGGTTGCGTTCGCGCCCATGCTCTGGGTTCCCGGACCCATGGGCCGCATCGCACGGGTGATCCCGATCGTGGTCTGCCTGTGCCTGGTCTTCTCGCTCCTGGAGTCGCTGTTCGTGCTGCCCGCCCATCTCGGCCACGGAACTTCGGTCGAGGCCTCGCCCCGCACCCGCGTGTCCCGCGCCTGGATACGCTTCCAGGACCGCATCGCCGGGGGGCTGACGCGCTTCATCGAGGAAAGCTACCGGCCCCTCCTGGAGCGTGCGTTGGAGTACCGCTGGCTCACGGTCTCGATCTGCGTCTCCACCCTGATGGTCACGGCGGGTCTCCTGGGCGGCGGCTTCATCAAATTCGTGTTCCAGCCCGACGTCGAGGGCGACGTCATGGTGGCCTACGTCGAGATGCCCCTGGGCACGACCAGTGCGTCCACCGCCCAGGCCGTGGACCAGCTCGAGGCGGCGGCGCTCCGGGTCGCCGAGCGCATCGACGCGGAGGCGGGGGCCGGAAGCGTGCTCTCGCACCTCATGGTGTCGATGGGCGAGCAGCCGTACCGGCGCAAGCAGGCCAACAGCCCCGCCGCCTTCGCGTCGGCCCTGGCGCGGGGGAGCCACCTGGGCGAGGTGCAGATCGAGGTCGCCGATGCCGAGGACCGGGACATCACGGTGGCCGAGCTCACCCGGCTCTGGCGCGAGGAGACCGGCTCGATCGCGGGCGCCGAGGAGCTGACCTTCAGCTCCTCGATCCTGAGCGCCGGTGCGCCGCTGCACATCGAGCTCAGCGGCGTCGACCTTCGCAGCCTGCGCGGCGCGGCCGATCTCGTCAAGGAGACTCTGGCCGGCTACCCGGGCGTGCTCGACCTGACCGATTCGTTTCGGGGCGGCAAGCAGGAGCTGGAGCTCGAGGTGCTGCCGGCGGCCGAGGCCCTGGGCATCAGCCTCCACGATCTCGGCCGGCAGGTGCGCCAGGCGTTCTACGGTCACGAGGTCCAGCGCATCCAGCGCGGGCGCGACGACGTCAGGGTGATGGTCCGCTTCCCCGCGGATGAGCGCCGATCGCTCGGCGATCTCGAGAACATGCGCATTCGCACGTCGGACGGTTCGGCGGTGCCCTTTTCGTCTGTCGCCCGCGCCTCGCTCTCCCAGGGCTTCTCCACCATCCGCCGTGTCGACCGGCGTCGGGTGGTCGCCGTGACTGGCGACGTCGACCCGGCCGTGGCCAACGCCAACGTAATCCTGGCGGACTTCAAGCAGAACGGTCTGGCGAACGTGCAGGCCATCTACCCGGGCGTGCACATCTCCTTCGAGGGAGAGCAACGCGAGCAGAGCGAGTTTCTCGGCAGTCTCGTGCGCGGCTGGATCATCGCCCTGTTCGCCATCTATGCGCTGCTGGCCATCCCTCTCCGCTCCTACCTCCAGCCGCTGATCATCATGTCCGCCATTCCGTTCGGACTGGTGGGTGCGGTCCTGGGCCACCTGCTCATGGGACACGACTTCAGCATGTTCTCGGTGATTGGCGTGGTCGCCCTGTCGGGCGTGGTGGTGAACGACAGCCTGGTGCTGCTGGTGCACCTGAACCTCCGCCGGCGGGAGGGCGGCTCCATGCGCGAAGCACTGCTCGACGCCGGCGCCACCCGCTTCCGGGCAATCATGCTCACCTCGCTCACTACCTTCGCCGGTCTCACCCCGCTCCTGCTCGAGACGAGCGTGCAGGCGATGATGCTGATCCCAATGGGCATCTCCCTGGCCTTCGGTGTGCTCTTCGCCACCGGGATCACACTGCTGCTGGTGCCCGCGGTGGCCCTGATCCTCGACGACGTGCACAACTTCGGGCGGCAGCGGGTCACCGAGAGTGCGCTGGCCCGGGCCAGCTCCTAGGACCGGTACCCGTAGCGGTAGGCCTCGCGGAAGCCGAAGCCGGCGCCCCAATCGAGGCGCGGGATCATCCGAGTCCGAGCCGCTTCGCGATGATCACCTTCATGATCTCGTTGGTGCCGGCGTAGATCGACTGGACCGCCGCATCCTCGTAGTCCTCGGAGATCGGGTACTCGCGCATGAAGCCGTAGCCACCGTGGAGCTGCAGACACTCGGCGGTCAGCTGCTTCTGCAGGTCCGTGGTCCACCACTTCCCCATGCTCACCTCGGACACGATCTCCTCACCGCGCACGTGGGCGGCCATCAGCCCGTCGACGAAGGCCTGTCCCACCTCGACCTGGGTGGCCAGCTCGGCCAGCTTGAACTGGGTGTTCTGGAAGCGCGCGATCGGCTGACCGAACGCCTCGCGCTGCTTCACGTACTCGAGGGTGTCCTCGAGGGACCGGCGGCAGGAGGCGATGGAGCCGACCGCAATGCACAGTCGTTCCTGCTGGAGCTGCTGCATCAGCTGCTTGAAGCCCTGGCCCTCCTGCCCGAGCCGGTTCTCGACGGGCACCCGGCAGTCCTGGAAGAAGAGCTCGCTGGTGTCCTGCCCCCTGAGCCCGATCTTGTCCAGCCGTCGGCCGCGAACGAAGCCCGGCGTGTCCGCTTCCACCACGATCAACGCGATGCCGCGATGGGGCGGCGAGGCGTCCGGATCGGTCTTGGCGACCACGATGAACAGGTCTCCGATCTGTCCGTTCGAGATGAAGGTCTTGGAGCCGTTCAGGACGTACTCGTCGCCATCCCGGAGCGCGCGCGTCTGCACGTTGGCGAGATCCGACCCGGTTCCGGGCTCGGTCATGGCGATCCCGAGAATGAGATCGCCCGCGACGGCACCGGGCACCCAGCGCTGCTTCTGCTCCTCGTTCCCGTAGTGCAGCAGATAGGGCAGACAGATGTCCGAGTGCAGGGAGAACATCAGCGCGTGGGCGCGGATGCGGGAGAGCTCCTCCATGACGATCGCGTCGTACAGGAAGTCCGCGCCGGCGCCGCCGTACTCCTCGGGAGCGCACGCGCCCAGGAAGCCCTGGTCGCCCATCTTCTTCCAGCTCTCTCGATCCGAGCGGCCCTCGGCGTTCCAGCCCGCCACCCGGGGCTCCAGCTCGGTCTCGGCGAAGCGCCGCACCTGCTGCCGGTAGAGCTCGTGTTCGTCACTGAAGATGGTTCGCCGCATTTCTCGCTCCTCTAGTGTCGCTGGCCGAAGCCCCGCAGACGGAGCCCAAGGTACAATGCCACGGCCCCGAAGAAGAGGGTCGGCGCCCAGCCGGCCACGGACGGGGCGATCGCTCCCCCGTAGCCCAGGCTTCTGGCGATGCCGCTGAGGAGCGTGTAGCCCACCGCCACGCCCGCGCTCAGGACCAGGGACGCGGCCGAGCTGGGAAACGGTGGGCCCGAGATGCAGAAGAAGAGCGCCAGGGCGGGAAGCACCAGGCACGCGAAGGGCGCGGCCAGCTTCATGAAGAGATCCACCTCGTAGACGGTCGAATCGTAGCCGCCCTCCTGCACGTCCCGGATCTCGCTGCGGAGCTCTCCCACCGAGAGGTGCATGGTGTCGACCTCCGCGGAAATCTCCTCTCCGAGCTCGGCGAACGTCGCCGCTGGAACCCTCGTGATGCCCGCGCTCGAGCGCTCCACGCGGAAGGGCTCGACCATCCGCCACACACCGCCGCCGATGTGGCGTCCGCCGCGTGCGTCTGCCCGGGTCCGGGGCAGGCCGTCGTCACCGAGCTCGTACACCGTGATGTTCCGGGCGGCGCCGAGCTTGGGGTCGAAGCGCTCCGCCTCGAAGAACCTCCGGCCGGACCGGGACCAGACATCGCGTCGCCGCCGCGCCTCCAGCCGATCGTCGTCGGCCTTCTTGATCTCGGTCTGCTTCAGGTAGTCCGCCAGTGCGTTGGTGCGGGGGACGATGTTGTCGGTCAGGTAGAACGAGGCAGGCGCGACCGCGCCGCAGATCACGAGCGCTGGAGCCAGGGCGCGCAGCGCGGAGATCCCACAGCTCTGGATGGCCATCAGCTCGCCCTGCACGGCCAGGAGTCCCACGGTGAGCGCGGTTCCGACCAGGAGCGACATGGGAACCACCCGCGAGGCGAGCAGCGGGATGCGCGCCCCGTAGAAGCGGAGGATCTCCCCTCCCTCGGCGCCGTGCTTCGCAAACCACTGGAGCCGTTCGAGCACGTCGACGATCAGGTAGGCCGTCAGCAGGACCGTGAAGCAGAGAACCACCATCTGGAGGAAGAGCCCCGCGATGTAGCGCTGGAGCGCCCAGCGACGAACACGCACGTGTCCGTCGCTCCTGCCGGGCCCCGTCTGTGAACGGCCCCGCCTGCTGAGGAAGGCGGTCAGGGCTCTGGTCGAGCGGTCGATCATGCGACGGGTACCGCCTTGGGATTCCGCCAGGTGTCGGCCGAAGGCCGACGTCCTCTGGAAGCCGACGAGCAGGATGCCAGCGACGAGCGCAGCGAACGCGTTGGGCAGCCAGACCCCCACCACGACCGTCACCAGCTCTGCCTCGATCAACCCGTTGCCGAGCTGGACCAGACCGTAGTACCCCAGGGTCGCCACCACGCCGAGCATGGCGCCACCGGAGCGCGAGAACTGCGCCCGGCTCAGGAAGAGCGGCAGCGACAGGAACCCGAACACCAGGCTCGCCAATGGCAGTGCGAATCGGCGCTGGAGCTCCACCTGTGCCTCCAGGGCGTCGTCGCCTTTGAGGGTCTCGTCGCGGCCCTGGGCGATCAGCTCGGGGATCGTCGCGCCTACGAGGATGTCCTCGTCGTCGCGCTCGAAGTCGTCCATGGCGTCCTTCGGGAGCTTGACCTCCAGCCGGTCGAAGCGGACCTCACGAGGCCGGACGCGTGGATCGGGCATCAGGGCACCGTCTTCCAGCTGGAGCACGATCCGACCGTCGGGCGGTGCAAGGATCTGGGCACTGCGGGCGAAGATGGTCTCGCCCACGTCCGGAATGAACAGGACGACGCCCTCCAGTCGACGCCCGTCCGGCGAGACCTCGCGCGCTTCGAGTCGCCAGTTCCCAAAGCTGTGCGGCATGCCCGGGCGAATCATCGCAGCGGGGTTCTGATGCAAGAGCTCCCTGTAGGCGGCGTCAACGGCGCGACTGGCGGCCGGCGCGGCCAGCACCGACAGCGCGAGTCCGATCGCCGCCATCACGGTGGCAAAGAGCACCGCGGGGGCGACGAGACGGCGCACGGAGAAGCCGCTCGCTTCCAGCGCCAGGAGCTCGCGATCCGCTCCCATGCGACCGAGCGCAATCATACTGCCAACGAGAACGGCGAACGGCAGGGTGCGTGCAGCAAGTGGCACGGTCTGATAGAAGGCGATCCAGCCGACCACGTCCGCGCTGAGGCCGCGATTGATGATGAGTTCGGAGGATCGGATCAGGTCCTGGATCAGTACGACGAGTGTGAAGCCCCCGAGGGTGGCAAGCGTCGGAAGCACCATCTCTCTCGCGATGTAGCGGTAGAGTGTGCCCCCGGGGCGGCGCGTGGATTGAGCTACGGACATACCGATGGCAGGCGGATCTTTTCTTGGTAGCCCTCCAGATTCTGGACTAAAGTACCGATCCGTTGACTCCCCCCTTGGACGTACCAAATCCTAGGCCGGTCGTCGGTCCCTCGGCAACGTCGTTGTAGCTGCCGCAGTTGATGTGAGCCAGGCGTGCATCAACCGGAGTCCGAAACCGATCTTCCATTTGGAGATCCAGACCAACTCATGAGAGCGATCATCCTGAGCGCCGGCCAGGGGAAGCGACTGCTCCCCCTGACCGAGTCGCGCCCCAAGTGTCTCCTGCCCGTCCAAGGCCACCGCACCGTGCTCGACGTCCAGCTGCGGGGGCTCGCTCGCTGTGGGGTGACCGAGGCGACGGTCATGGTCGGCTTCGGGGCCGAGCAGGTCGAGCAACATCTGGCCGAGAACCCCACTCCCGGCCTCCGTGTGGAGACCTTCTACAACCCCTTCTTCAAGGTATCGGACAACCTGATTACGGTCTGGCTGGCCCGGCACCTGATGGCCGACGACTTCCTCCTGCTGAACGGGGACACCCTCTTCGACGCTCCGGTTCTGGAGACGCTGCTCTCCTCACCCGAGGCGCCGCTCACCATCGCCATCAACCAGAAGTCGAGCTACGACGACGACGACATGAAGGTCTCGCTGAACGGCGGGCGCCGCCTGCGCTCCGTGGGCAAGACCCTGGACGCGGAGGTCGTCGACGGCGAATCCATCGGCCTGATGTTGTTCCGCAACTCCGGCGTGGAGTCCTTCCGCGGCGCCCTGGAGGCGGCCATCCGCGATCCCAGCTCGCTGTCCGCCTGGTACCTGTCGGTGGTGAACGGCATGGCCGACGCCATGCACATCGAGACCGCCAACATCTCGGGTCTGTGGTGGGGCGAGATCGACTGTCCCGCGGACCTCTTCGAAGTCCGCGCCTTCTTCGACGAGCGCGACGAGAAGCCCCCCGCGCGAACCTACGCGCCCTAGCTTCATCGGGACCCGTCGACGCCGTCTCTTGCGCTGGGCGGCCGCTGATCGCGGGCCTGTCCTACACTGCCGACCATGCGCTACAAGGCGTATCCGCCCTTTTGCCTTCCTCTGGGCCACCTGCGCCGCGACCGTTCCGCCGCTGTTCGAGTCCACCTGGCCTACGCCCGAATCGTCTGGCGGAGCTGCACCAGCGGGCTCGCGCGGGTCCGCCTGGCCGTCCGCGTCCTGCGCTGGCCCGCCGAGGCCGCAATGGTCTGCGTGGTCGCGACAGCGCTGTACGGAGCATCCGTCCGTCGTCGGACGGGAAAGGGGATCGCCCGTCAGGTGATCGAGCAGCTGGACCTCGCGCTTCGCTGCGGGGTCCAGCCGATGAGCTACTACGTTCTCAGGCTGTACGAGAGCCAGAACAAGAGAAACGCGCAGCACTACATCCACCGCTACGAGACCAAGCCCAACGGGATCTACTCGTTGCTTCGTCGGCCGGGGCGCCGGTCGTCCGGCCTGGGCAACAAGCAGGAGTTCTACGAGCGCTGTCGCGAGAACGATCTTCCGACGGCGCCGCTCGTCATGCAGCTCACACGCGGCGAGATCCTCGCGTGCGATGGCGATCCCGGTTCGCTTCCCCGCCGCGATCTCTTCGTGAAGCCGAAGCGCGGGAAGGGCGGAGAGGGGACGGCTCGCTGGGACTGGGTGGGGGACGACCTCTATCGGGAGCCGGGCGGCGAGGTCGTCTCGGAGGCCGCGCTGTTGGAGCACCTGAAGGCGCTCTCCCGCGAACGCTCCATCCTCGTGCAGCACCGCCTGGTGAACCACACCGAGATCCGCGACCTCAGCAACGGCGCGCTCACCACCGCGCGAATCCTCACCTGCCTCGACGAGCGGGGTGAGCCTGAAATCGTGGCGGCGGTCTTCCGCATGGCGGTGGGGAAGAACCGCGTGGTGGACAACATCCACGCCGGCGGAATCGCGAGCGCCGTCGACCTGGGAACGGGCAAGCTGGGGCGCGCCACGTCCCTGGATCCCCGCCGCGACTGGATCGACGTCCACCCCGAGACCGGAGCCGCCATCGCCGGACGCACGCTGCCGCACTGGAACGAAGCCCTGGACCTGGTGCGCCGCGCCCACCGCGAGTTCAACCGCCTGGTAGTGGTGGGCTGGGACGTGGGCATCACCGAGGACGGGCCGGTCCTGGTCGAGGGAAACGGGTCTCCGTGCGTGACGCTGATGCAGCGCCCGCACGACTCGCCGCTGGGACTCACGCGCCTTGGAGAGCTGCTCGCTCATCACCTGGAGACCCTGGAGGCCGAGTCGTTCCCCGCGCGAACAGCCGGTCGCAGTCGGTGACGAAGAGCAGGATCATGGCGATGTTCGGCCAGAAGAAGATGTTCATGGTCAGCAGCGTGGTGACGTGAAACGGGATCATCACCGATATCCACGCCCAGCGGAACCAGCGCGAAACCAGGCACAGCGGCGACAGGGCCTCCATCATTCCACTGACCAGAAAGCTTAGCTTGGTGAGCCGCAGCAGGTCGGGATGCTCCACCACGAGGATTCCGAGCCGGAACCCGGTGGGGTTCGCCTCGTAGCTGCGCTTCAGCAGCCAATAGTTCATGGCGTCGGAGCCGAAGATCCCGAAGCCGCTCCACGCCAGCCGGTGGACCCCGATGAAGCAGTAGGCCAGGAGCAGTACACAGGTAATCGCCAGCACCGGGGCCACGTACATCACGTCCGGCGCCGGCCGGGTCGGCCGCCGGGTCAACGCCATCGCATCCGTGCAGGGGAAGACGGAGAGGATATAGGCCGCAAAGAGCAGCGCGAGCTTGCTGTGATTGATGTGGCCCAGGCTCTTCGCCAACCCGTCGAACAGGGTGAGCATCACGCAGGCCGCGACCGCCACCAGCGTGTAGCGGGGCAGGCCCAGCACCAGCCACAGAAGACAGCCGACCAGAACGACCTTGAAGCCGATCAGGAACTCGGTCGTCCACATCGAGTCCCAGAGCGGCGTCGGGATCAGGATCAGGACCCCGTGCGGGACCAGCGAGCCGGCCGGCAGCGCGACCAGGTCTTCGAGATGGATCGGAAGGACGCTCACGATCCACAGCCCGAAGATCAGGATTCGGGCCGCGCCCAGCATCTGCGGTGAGACGCGCTCGTTCAGCACACCAATCTCCTAGAGAAGGTCCACCGTCCAGAGATACTCGCGTGAGATCGAGGACTCGTCCGTGTACTCCCCGGTCCGGACGAAGCGGTAGAAGACGCGAACGGACTGGAAGGCGGCGTCCGGATGGCGCCGCTGGTACTGCTGCCAGGCGGCGCGCAGGAGCTCGTCGTAGCTCCGGGCCGCCTGGTCGCGCTCCGGTCCCGGCGGCAGCTTGCGGCGGTCGTGGCCCAGGTCGCGCAACTTCCAGAGGAAGCGCTTGCCGCAAGTGGGACACAGCACCGAGAGCTCGGGGCTCGGGATCCGCAGCAGGTGGGAAACCGGGTACTCCGCTTCCGTGCCGTCCGGGAGCACGCCCCGGTACTCGTAGTACCGAACCTTGGTGGACAGCTCGTCGTACATCCCCCACTTGATGAAGGGATACGTCTCGTGCTTGGAGCGAATGATCTGCCCCAGCGCCATCAGCCCGAACAGGGTGACGATGACGATCTTCTGCGGGCGCGGAAGGGCGTCGAGGACCTTCCGCAGCGGCTGGTACGACGAGAAGAACCGGAAGTACGCCAGGTAGATCACGCCGGCCCAGCCCACGTAGAGCGCGATCCGCAGGACGGGCAGTTCGCTCATCGCTTTCGGTGAATGTACTCGGCGAGCTCGAGGTCCCAGAGGGTGTCGATGCTGACGAGCTCGCCTTCGAGGACGAGGGCCCCGGTCCTCGGGCCCCTCAGGCTCTGGTGGTCGACGAGGCACTCGCGAGTAAGGACGTAGGCGACACCGTTCCGGTGGTAGACCGGGGACAGCTGCTGACGGGCAATGATCTTCGCGCCGGCCGGGTCGTAGAGGTCGAGGTCGCCGGACTCCGACACGAGGAGCTGCTTCAGGGGGTGGGCCTTGGAGTCGGTCTCGGACACGGTCCAGACGGCGTCCCAGTTCTCGGACACGAGCTTCTCGATGGCGGCCAGCACCTGCGCCGCGGTGCGCAGGGGCGAGGTGGGCTGGAGCAGGACCAGCACGTCGTAGCGAGCCCCGTCGAGGCGCTCGATCTCGTCGAGGGCATGGAGCATCACGTCGGCGTCTCCCACGCGATCCCCCGACAGCTCTGGCGGACGGAAGAACGGCGCGTCCAGACCCGACTCCTGGGCCGCCTTCGCGATGTCCGGGTGATCCGTCGAGACCACGGCGCGGTCGATCGCGGGGATCTCCGCCACCAGCTGGCCCACACGCGCCACCAGGGGCACTCCGAGGAAGGGACGCAGGTTCTTGAGGGGGATGCCCTTGCTGCCCCCCCGAGCGGGACAGATGGCCAGGACGCGCTGGTTGCCGATCAATGCGGCTCGCCTGCGACGACGATCACCGCGTCCGAACGGCCCGACTCCTCCAGGGTCCGCGCGTAGCCGGGCTCGAGCTCGCGGAAGGTCTCGCGGAAGCGCTCGTTGCCGCCGGGCTCCCCGCGCGTCAGCCACTGCAGGTGGTTCTCGAGGCCGTAGCGCTGATGGGGGATCACCTGCTCGACATGCAACCCCGAGTGCTCCAGCAGGCGCGGCAACGAACGGGCCGAGTACACGTACGGGTGCTGGCGCTGGAAGTAGAAGCACCGGTAGGCCGGCGATTCGTAGAGCGAGAGCAGGGGATCGTCCAGGGACGGAACCTCGAAGATCAGGCGGCCGCCCGGCGCGAGACGCGACCGGCACTCTTCCAGGAACTGCGCGGGCTCCAGGATGTGCTCGAGCACATGGAACGCGCACACCAGATCGTATCGCTCTCCCAGCTCGCAGACGTCGGCGAGCGACGCGTACTGCACCAGGCCGGGGAGCGAGTCGCGGTCGGGCTGCGTGTTCTGGTCCACCTCGACGCAGGCGAGGGAGAGACGCGGGAAGAGGTCGGCGACGTGGGCCAGGAACGCGCCGTCGCCCGCTCCGACCTCGAGCACCTTGCACGCGCCGGGGAAAAGGGTGGCGATCTTCTCGAAGCGCCGGCCGGTCACGGAGAGCGTCTTCTTGTACGCGCCGAGAGCGAGCTTCTTTACCCGGGGCCGGTACGCGACGTAGTTGACCTCGGGCCGGGGCTCCAGGAAGGCGAAGTCCCGCTCCTGGTTGACGTAGACCTCGGTGTCCTGGCAGTCGTCGATGCCCTGCTGGAGGAGGCTGAACTTCTCGTCGCGAAAGGGCGCCGGCAGGCGATCGATGGCGTCCTGGAGGGACGCCATCAGGAACCGGGTTGACCCCGGAGCTGGAACCGTCCCCAGTGGTCGACGACGGTCTTTCGCTCGTGGCGCTCGAGCTTGTTGATGCGCTTGTCTGCATAGAAGGAGTCGTCGTTGTAGTGGGTGGTGGAGACCTCTTCGAAGATCACCCCGGTCTCGGTCCAGAACGAGTGCCAGACCCCGGGCTGGACCAGGACGGTCTCGCCGGGCCCGAGCTGCCGCTGGATGCCGTCGATCTCCGAGTGGAGGACGCCGTGGAGCACCTGGAAGGTCTCCTCCTTGCGCGCGTGATAGTGCGACGGGTGGCGTTGGCCGGGGAGCTGGACCACCAGCTTCTTGCAGTACTCGCGGTTGATGCACTCGATGATGACGGCCCCGGTCTTGCGGAAGCTCTCGATCCCGTAGTGGTGGGAGTACTCCACCTTGAAATCGGGGCCGAGCCGGATGCGCGCCTCGTTCAGGAGTGCCTTCACCTGATGGATCGCAGTCTTGAGGAGTTGGAGCTCGGCCTCCTCGGGAATCTCCAGGTCGGCGCGCAGGAGCGGGCCGTTCGGCAGCAAGCCGGCCTTCGCCACGATTCCATTCTTCCAGCTCCCGCTGTTGAGCTGACCCGGAACGAAGGGCATGGCGAAGTAGACCTGGGACCGGGCGAGTGCGGTTCCCGGGCGGATCGCGCCCCGGGCATAGACCCCGCGCTGCAGGTCGTCGAGGGCCGAGCGCTCCGCGGCCGACACCGGCGGACGCTCGACGGAGCCCAGCATCAGCCGGGCCCGCGCGTGCGCCTCGAGCCACGCCTTCACCTGATCCGGCGTCGACGAGTAGGCGTTGAGCTGGATCTCGCCGGTCGCCACCCCCACGTGGCGCTCGAACAGCTCGGCGCCCTGGGCCACGGCGATCTGTACCGGGCTGGTGTCGTCCGGGCTCTCGTGGGTGGACCAGCCGATGGTCACGCCGGGATAGCGCTCCTTCAGGGCGCGCAGCTGGCTCAGGTTCAGGCACTCGTCGGGCGTCGGATAGATCGAGACGCAGTGCATGATTGCGAACTCGGCGGCGCGGTGCTGGAGGAAGCTCACCACGCTGTCGATTTCGTCGATTCCGAGGCCGCCCGCCGAGACGACGACCGGCTTGCCCGCGCTCGCGACCTCTTCGAGCAGGGGCCAGTCCTCCGCGGAGCAGCTGCCGACCTTGATCAGGTCGAAGCCCATGTCCACGATCACGCCGACCGATTCCTCGTCGAAGGGCGTACACATGGCCAGGAGACCGCGGGCCCACACCTCGTCCAGAAGCTCCTGGAACTGCTTGCGCTCCAGGCGCGTGGAGACGAAGCGCTGGATGTACTTGAGATCGCTTCCTTCCTGGTGGTCGGGGTGGATGAAGGTGTCGAGCTGCCGGAACTGGAACTTCAACGCGGCGCGGGCGCCGTGCTTGTTCACCACGTCCGCCATGGAGCGGATGATGGTCCGCCCGTGCTCAACGCTTCCCTGATGGTTGTTGGCGAGATCGAGAATGAAGAGCTCGCGGAAGTCGAATCCGGCTTCCATCAGACCACCTCCCCCGTGCGGCTCCCCCGAACCGATGGCTACGTGTAACGCAGGGCGTCCAGAGTACACCCCTTGGCGTACTCGATTTGAATGCTTCGACCCTCCCGAGCCGAGCGATGTGCCGCGGCAAGGACCAGCATGGTCTCGAGGCCGCGCTCCAGGCTGATGGCCGCCGAGGTCTCGCGTCCCGCGAGAACGCCCTCCACGTGGCGGAGCTCCTCGATGAAATCGTCGGGGCGGCTCTTCGCGAAACGCTCCTCCACGGGATCGCCCGTGCCGACCCAGCGGCGGACCACGTCGGTCTCCGCCGACAGGGCGAACTCGACAGAGCCGGCCTCACCCTGGATGCGCCCCCACTTGCGAGGGGGCGACGTGACCACGTCCTGCACGACGCGACCGAGCAGACCCCGCTCCGTGCGCAGGTTCAACAGACAGAGCCGGTCGTAGTCGACCCCGCCGTCGCGCACCGTGTCCAGACTGGCGCCGACCTCGACGACCCGGCCTGCGCCGAGGGCATGGGCGAGGTTCTGCCACAGGTGGATCGCGTGGGAGTGCTCGCCGCTGGCGCCGCCCCCGCGCTTGGCGTAGCCGAGGTAGCTGTCGGCCGGACCGGCGAGCCAGGGGTGCGCGGTGAAGATCCCGCCCCAGTGCTCGCGGAACTCGACGTCCAGGGTGAGGGGCGCGCCGATTTCGGGCAATGCGTCCCGCACGCGGCGCAGGGCCGGGGCGACGGCGTGGTTGTAGCCGACCAGCACCGCCACGCCGCGCTCCGCCGCCCGCTCGGCCAACTCCTGGGCGCGCTCGAGGGTGGGAGGGCAGAGCGGCTTCTCCACCAGGATCGCGCGGGGCTCCTCGTCGAGGGCCGCGATCGCCAACTCGACGTGCGAGTCCGGCGGCGTTCCCACCGCGACCACGTCGAAGCCGCCCCGCGGCGCGTCGGTCAGCGACGCGAGCTCGATGGCGGTGTCCCAGCTTCCGTAGCGGCCGGGGTAGATCTCCGCGCGCGTCCGCTCGAGCGCCGCGGGGTCGATGTCGCACATGCAGACGTCCCAGTCCAGGCAGCGAGCCGCCTGGGCCAGGTGATTTCCGATGGAGCCGGCGCCCAGTACCTTGAGCTTCATCTTCCCTGCGCTTCTCCCCCCCGGGCTGCGTCCGCGGCTCCGGCGCACGGTAGCCGAGGCGGGGGGACCTCGCAGGCCAGCCGTAGGCCGGCGCAAGGCGGTCAGCCGCGGAACTCGAAGATGCCCCCCTTGAGGGCCCGGATCTCGAGACCGTCGAAGCGGCCCAGCGCGGCGCGGAGTCGGGTGTGGAAGATGCGCAGATCGGCCAGGGCGATGCCCTGGTAGCGATGCTGCTGATAGCGGGGATCGTTGCGGTCCCCCTCCTGAGCCTCGCGCTTCCGCTTCCGGCGCCGCCGGTTCGCGGCAGCGATCCGCCCGAAGAGCCGGAGTGGCAGCCAGGGCCGCGGCGCGTCGAGGAGCTGTTGGGCGCGCGGCAGGAGTGCATCGACGATCCGATCCGAGGCCAGAGGACCCGTGCGGGCCGCGATGAACTGGTCGAGCAGCCGGTGCCGCTCCGGTGTGTCGGCGTAGTCGCGCTCGCCGCGCAGGACGCGCGCCACCGCGTCGCAGAGCTCCTCCAGGTCGTGCGACCCGTAGCTGAGGGCGTTGGGCAGAGCGAGGTCGAAGGCTTCCGCAGTCACCGGCTGGTACGTGACGGCGGGAACCTGGAGCGCGAAGGCCTCCACCGCGGTCGTGCATCCGTTGTGGATCAGGACCGAGGCGGCGCACAGCCACGGCACCACGTTGCCCTTGTGGACGACGTCGACGTTCCCGAGCGAGGCCGTGGCCTCCTCCCATGGCTCCCGGCGCTCGGACGGATGGGGTCGGACCACGATCGCGCGGTCCGGGAACGCCGCCGCCAGGGCCGGCACCATGCGCTTGAAGTGCTCGAAGAGCGCGGCTTTGTGGGCCGCGAGACCTTCGGCGAACTCCGGGCTGTAGCGGGTCCCCGACTTCCCGAACCTCTCCGGATCGCCCGGCTCCGTCCCCGGCCGCAGGAAGTTCATGATCTCGAGGTACGCGTTCACACCCGAGAAGTTCGTGTTGACCAGGATGAAGTCCCCGTGGCGCGCGCGGATGCGATCGATCTCGTCCTGGAAGAGCGGCCGCAGCTCGCGGCGCAGGAAATCTCCGCGCGGGTTTCCCGTGATGAACACCGGCGTGCCGGCGTATGCCGGGTGCTTGTGGAAGAGCTCCGCGTTGTCCGGCCCCCAGGCGAGCAGGGTCGAGACCTCGGCCAGGGTCTTCGGGCTGATGCGGCGCGCGTAGTACTGCTCGGGCTGGTAGTGGACAGCGCCCTCCTCGTCGAGAGCCGCGACCCCGTGTCCGAGCTTGCGCAGCATTCGCAGCACGCGCTTGCTGCGATTGGTCAGACTCTTGCCCAGGTAGATGCTGCGCGGGAAGGACGCCATCCGGAACTCGACCTCGCGCCGGGAGCCGACGAAGACCCGAAAGCCCCGCTCCGCGGCGACACAAGCCAGCAGGACCTTCGCCTCGAGCTCCCGGACCTGGTTCTCGACGGGCAGGATCAATGATGCTCTGTTGGCGCGCATGTTCGTTCGAGCCAGACTCGTGGGGCGTGGGTACGATTCATAACAATCCAGCCCGAGCCGTCAACCGAGGCCAGCGCAGTGCCGAAGCGCCGGCGCTGCGGTAAGAATCGAGCATGGCTTCCCCGGCGCAGGGCCCGGACACAGCGGTCCCTTACACCGCCCTGATTCTGGCCGGAAGGCGGGGGTCCGACGACCCCCTGGCCGCGGCGACCGGCGCACCCCATCGGGCGCTCCTGGACGTGGCCGGAACGCCCATGCTGGCCCGGGTGGTGAGCGCGCTCGAGGCGTGCGATCGCGTCTCGGGGCTCACCGTCAGCATCGACGCCCGGGAGCTCCTGGCCGGGGTGCCCGAGCTCGCCGCCCGGCTCGACACGGGCCGCCTGTCGGTGCTCGACAGCGAGTCCTCGCCCAGTCGC
>JAPUKG010000336.1 GCA_027295775.1 Pseudomonadota bacterium | reverse complement strand
GAGCCGCACTGGGTGTCCACGGTGGTGCCAGCCACCGTGTAGTCGTCGCCGCGCGAGAGCCAGGCGTGGCGTACGACGTTGTTGGACTGCTCGCCCGCCTGGGTCACGCAGCCCCCGATTACCTGCTCCACGTCGGCGGGCTCGAGGCCGGCGCGCTCGATCACGGCCTTCTGTAGCTGGCCCAGGAGCACCACGGGATGGATCCCGCTGAGCTCTCCCTTGCCCATCTTGCCCCGAGCGAACGGGCTGCGCAGCGCTTCGACGATGACCGCCTCAGGCATGATCTCTCTTCAATCGAGCTGTCCCAGGATCATCCCGCTGGTGGGCACGCCGACGCCGCCCGTCACGAGCACGTGGTCGTTCTTCTCGGGCTGGTTGCAGGAGTCGCCCCGGATCAGGCGGACGCCCTCGCTGATGCCGTTCATCCCGTGGATATAGGCCTCCGAGAGCTGGCCACCGTTGGTGTTGGTGGGCAGGCGTCCGCCGACGCCCAGATTCCCGTCCATGACGAAGTCCTTGCCCTCGCCGCGCGCGCAGAAGCCGAAGGACTCGAGCTGCCAGAGCACGATTGGCGTAAAGGCGTCGTAGAGGATGGCCGCGTCGATGTCGTCGGGTCCGAGGCCACTCATCGCGTAGACCTGCTTCGCGACCAGGTCCATCTCGGGCCGGTGCGAGATGCTGGGACGGTAGAAGCTGGTCATGTTCTCCTGATCCGCGCCGGCCGCCTGGGCGACGCCGCGGATCACCGCTGGCCTGTGGGGCAGGTCCCGGGCGCGCTCGATGCTGGTCACCACGCAGGCGGCGCCGCCGTCGCTCTCCTGGCAGCAGTCGAAGAGTCGCAGCGGCTCGCAAATCATGCGCGAGCTCTGGTGGTCCTCCACCGTGAGCGGCCGCTCGTAGAACCAGGCGTTGGGATTGTTGACGGCGTGCTGGCGGGTGGTGACGGCCACCTCGGCCAGGTCGCGGCTCTTGCAGCCGTACTCGTGCATATAGCGCTGGGTGAACATGGCCACCCAGCTGGCCGGCGTCAGCAGGCCAAAGGGCAGGTACCAGCTCCAGTGGATCAGGTCTGCGGTGACGATGCCCTCGGCGATGCCGGTGCTGTAGCGCCGGCCCGAGCGCTCGTTGAAGGCTCGATACACGACGACGGTGTCCGCCACACCGGTGGCCACCGCCATCGCGGCCTGGAGCATCACGCCGATGGCCGCGCCACCGCCGTACTCGACGCGCCCGAAGTAGGTGAGGTTGCCGATGCCCACGGCGCGGGCGACCTCGATCTCCTGGTTCGCGTCCATCGAGAACGTGGTCATGCCGTCGATGTCCGCGGGGCGGAGTCCCGCGTCCTCGATGGCGGCCGCCACCGCCTCACTGGCGAGCTGGAGCTCCGAGCGGCCCGAGTTCTTGGAGAACTCGGTCTGGCCGATGCCGACGATCGCCGCCTCGTCCTTCAGGGTGGTCGACACATCAGACTCCCTTCGGCAGCACCAGCTCGACGGTGCCCGTGACGTGCTTGCCCCACGCATTCGTTCCCGCGATCTCGAGCGATACCACAGCCCCGCCCTCGTCGACGGCGCGGACCGTCGCGGTGAGCTTCATGGTGTCGCCGGGCAGGTTCGGGGCGCCGAGCTTCAGGTGGAGACGCCGCACCACCGCCTCCGGGCCCGCCCAGTCGGTGACGAAGCGGCTCACCAGGCCGTTCGTCGTGAGGGTGTTCATGATCACGTCCTGGAGCCCGCGCGCCTGGGCGTCGGTCTTGTCGTGGTGCACGCGGGTGAGGTCGCGCGAGGCGAAGGCACCGGCGATGACCAGCGTGGGGGTGACCTCGATGGCGAGCTCCGGGAGCTCGTCCCCCACGTGGACGTCGCCCAGTCGGCGGGTGGGGGGAAGGCGCGTGGCGGGGGGTGCGGTCATGCGAGCTCCGGGGGTCCCGTCCGCGCCATGTCCCGCCCGAGCCGGCGGAGCTGGGGCGTGCCCGCGCCCGCAAACAGCTCGAGGGACTTGGAGCGGAGGAAGTAGCGGTGAATGGGGTAGTCGCGGTCGACGCCGAGTCCGGCGTGCAGGTGCTGGGCGGAGGCGGCGATGCGCGCGCCGCCCTCGGCGGCCCAGAACTTCGCCACCGCGGCATCCCGGGACGCGTCGCGCCCCTCGGCCAGCTTCCAGGCCGCGCGCCAGGTGGTCCAGCGCATGCACTCGAGGTCCACGTATCCGTCGGCGGCGCGGTGCTGGACGGCCTGGAACGTGCCGATGGGCACGCCGAACTGCTCGCGCTCACTCACGTAGCGAGCGGTGATCTCGAGCGCCCGCTGCGACACGCCGAGCTGGAGGGCGCAGGCCCCGACCAGCGCGCGGTCGCGCAGCCAGGCGGGATCCGGCGGACCGGCCAACACCGAGTCGCCGTCGAGGCGCACGCCTGCGAGCGTGAGGTCCGCGATCCGGTCGCCGGTGGCGAGGCGCTTCGGCGCGAGGGTCACACCCTTGGCTCCGGGCTCGACCAGGAAGAGGCGCGGACCGCCGTCCGCTGCAGCGGGAACCAATACGGCATCCGCCAGGTCGCCGAGCGGAACACCGCGGGCGCTGCCGTCGAGGATCCAGGCGCCGCCGTCCCAATCCCCATCCCCATCCCGGCGGGCCGAGACGTCGACCGCTTCGAGCGCGGCCGTGAGCAGCACCTCTCCCGCGGCCAACGGGGCAAGCCAGCGCTGCTGCTGGCGCTCGCTCCCGAAGGCAGCGATGGGAAGGCCCGCGCCGACCAGGGCGGAGAGCGCGGGCAGCGGTGCCACGCTGCGACCGATCGCCTCGAGGAGCATGCAGAGCTCGAGCAGGCCGAAGCCCGATCCGCCGTGCTCCTCGGGCACCGCCAGACCGAGCAGGTTCGCCTCCGCCAGCGTCGCCCACAGCGCCCGGTCGAAGCCGTCCTCGCCCTGCTCCACCGCCTTCAGCCGCTCGAGGGTCACCTCCTTCTCGAGGATCTCCCGGGCGAGTGCCCCGATCGACTGCTGATCGTCGCTGAAGCGAAAGTCCATGGCGCCCCCTATCGCGCCGGCCGGAAGAACGGCAGCTTCATCCCGCCCTCCACCTTCTCGATGTGGGCCTCGACGACCAACCCGATCTGGAGCTCGCCCGGCTCGCAGCCGACCACGTTGGCGACGATGCGGGTGCCTTCGTCGAGCTCGATCAGCCCGACCACCAGCGGGTACTCGTAGCCCGGGACCTGCGGGTGGTGCAGCACGGTGAAGCTGTACACCGTGCCCGAGCCCGCGGACGCCTCGGGCTCCCAGTCGAGGGACTGGCACTCGCCGCACATCGGCCGCGGCGGGTGGCGCAGCACGCCGCACGCGCTGCACTTCTGGATCAGCAGCTCGCCGCGGTCGATGCCCTCCCACCACCAGGCGTTGTCGTGACCCTTGGGCGGCGGCAGCCGCGTCGGCACCGACGATACGGCGGCGCTCGAGACCGGCATGGCTTCCTGGGCCGGCTGGTAGCGCATGGTCCGGAACAGGAGCGAGCCCACCTCCTCGTCGTTCTGGTCCCGGAAGATCCAGCGAACGTCGATGAAGTAGCCGAGTCCCAGCGGCGTGGGCTTCTCCTCGGAGATCGCCTCGACGACCTTGCTGGCGGTGATCTCATCGCCGAGCCGCAGGTAGCGGCGGATCTCCATGTCGTGGTCGGTGCCCACCACGCCCGTGTAGCCGTACTGCTCGAAGAGCTGGTGGAGCTCCTGCTCCCCGTCGGTGGCCTCGGCAGCGAGATCGTCCCAGGGCGGCACGAAGGGCGGCATGGTCCAGGCGTTCATCATTGCCGGCGGCGCCACGATCCCGCCATGGATCGAGTTCTTCGCGGCCTCCGCGTCCTGGTAGACGGGATTGGAGTCGCCCATCACGGCGCACCAGTGGCGGATCATCTGCCCGTTCACCACGTCGGGCGCCGGACAGCTGCCCGCGTCGGCACCGACCCAGTCCCGGAGCTTCTCTTCCAGCTCCGCCTTCCTCTTCGCGTCTGTCGCCACCGATCGCTCCCTCAGCGCCTGGGCCGCGGCAGCCGAAGCCCCGCCGCCGCGATGATGTCCCGCTGCACCTCGTTGACCCCGCCGCCGAAGGTCAGGGTCACCGCGGCCCGGTACGCGTCCTCCAGCAGACCGCCAAACATCGCCCCGGGCTGACCGTACGGAACCAGACCCGCCGACCCGACGATCTCGAGCAGCAGCCGGTAGCACTCGACGAAGAACTCGGTGCCCATCACCTTGACCGCCGAGGCCTCGGCCATGTCGGGGACCCCCGCGGCGATGGACCAGGCCGAGCGCCAGTTCAGGAGCTTCAGCGCCTCGAGCTTCGCGTAGACCCGGGCCAGGTGCAGCTGCACCCACTCCTGCTCCAGCATCGCCCCACCTTCGGGCGAAGGGGTCTCGAACGCCCAGCGCCACACCTCGTCGAGCATGCGCTCGGCGAAGCCCGGGCAGGCCAGGGTGATGCGCTCGTGGTTGAGCTGCGAGGTGATGAGACTCCAGCCAGCGTTCTCGGGTCCGACCCGGTTCGCCACCGGGACGCGCACGTCGTTGAAGAAGGTCGCGTTGGTGCGCTCCCGGCCGAGGGTGTAGATGGGCGTCACCGAGAAGCCCGGCGTATTGGTGGGCACCAGGATGATCGAGATCCCCTTGTGCTTCGGAGCGTCGGGATCCGTGCGGGCCGCCAGCCAGATGTAGTCCGCGTCGTGGGCGTGGGTGGTGAACACCTTCTGTCCGTTGATGACGTACTCGTCGCCGTCCCGGACGGCGCGGGTCTGCAGCGACGCCAGGTCCGTTCCGGAGCCGGGCTCGGTGTAGCCGACGCCGAAGAAGAGCTCTCCCTTGAGGAGGCGGGGCAGCAGATCGGCCTTCTGCTCGTCGCTGCCGAACTGCATCACGGTCGGGCCGATCGTGTTGACGGCGATCACGTGGAGCGGACCGCGGGCGCGGTAGGTCTCGTCCCAGAAGATGAACTGGTCGATGGTACTGCGGCCCTGCCCGCCGTACTCCCGAGGCCAGCCGATGCCCAGCCAGCCGTCGGCGCCCAGCCGGCCCACGATCTCCCGGTAGACCGGGCCGCCCATCTGCTCGCGCTCCTCGTCGAAGGCGGCGCGCAGCTCGGGGGTGAAGAGCTCGCGGTAGTAGTTGCGCAGCTCCTTGCGGAGGGCGTGCTGCTCGGGGGTGAAGTCCAGGTACATCAGGTTCGGGCGGAGAGCGGAGTCACGATGATCGCTCTGACCCCCTGAGCATGAGCTCCGCCGCTGCGCGGGTGTTCTCGATCACGGCGCTCTGGCTGTGCAGTCCGCCCGACCAGCCGATGATCATCGCGAACCACACGAGCTGCATGTTCCAGGCCAGCGCTTGCTCGGACTCGCTGGGCCGATCGCCGTCGAGAGGCTTGCCCCGCAGCGAGATGACGATCAGCCGCGAGACGAGCTCGTGGAAGCTCGCCACCTTGTGGGCAAGCTCGGGGTTGCCGGACACGGTCGCCTTCAGAAGCGCCCGCGCCAGGTTCGGCCGGCGGCAGAAGGCGCGGGTCATGGCGCCGAAAAAGGCGGTCGCGCGCTCGAGGGGAGTGTCTCCCTTGGGCGGCCGCTGCGCGATGCGCTGCTCGAACGCCTCGGTCTCCTGGGCCAGGGCCGCCACCAGCAGGTCTTCCTTGCTGCGGAAGCGCCGGTAGAGCGTGCCCAGGGCAACGCCGGCGTGGGCGGCCACGTCGCGCAGCCGCACAGCCTCGAAGCCCCCCTGCTCCGCCAGCTCTACGGCGCTCTGCACGATGCGCCGGGACCGCTCCTCCATCTCCATGGGCCATATTGAAACACGTTTCACTTCTCGGATCCATCCTTCTGAACTTCGCAGGCCGACCGGCCTGCTGCGCGGTCGCGTTTCGACCCCGCGGTCTCAACGACTGCCGTGCACGCTCTCTTGCCGCATCGGGCCGAGTCTGCATCTACCATGGCCGCCCCTTGCCTCTGTGGCACTGACCCTCGGCGGAAGGCTGTTTCGCTCCATGGCGCGAAGCGCTTCGCGTAAGCCGCTTCAAGCCACGCTCTGCCACCGGATGAGAGGCCTCGGAGCGCGATGACCCCCACCCACCCCCAGGAGGAAACCCTCCAGAAGCGGCTCGTTGCGAAGGAGGGCTACAGCGTCGTCCGCCTACTCGTCTTCGCGGCGCGCATAGGCCTCGAGCCGCTCGGCCA
>JAPUKG010000335.1 GCA_027295775.1 Pseudomonadota bacterium | reverse complement strand
CTCGACACGAAGGCCGCGCGGGCACGGGCACCGCGGATGAGCGTGCCGACGGCCACGATGACGCCGATCCAGTAGAGACTCGACCAACCCAGGAATCGGAGATCCACCGACTGCTCGGGGGGAAAGTTGGGCAGCCTCACCAGAGCCACCATCGCCGCTCCCGCGACGGCGAACGTCATCGGCCCCAGCGAGAACTCCAGCCATGGACCGACACGACACCGGCGCGCCAGAAGCAACCCGGCGCCGGCCGCCAGGCCGACACCGCCGAACCAGCGGCTCGCGAAATAGACGCTCTCGGGTGCCAACGCGCCGAGACCCGTGAGAGTGACGGCCACAGGCGCGCCGATGAACGCGACCGTGAATTCGAGGAGATCGACCGGCCGCAGGAGGGCGTCTCCTGCGGATGCGATCTCTGGCCCCCCTTCGATCCCGAGGAGGTAGATCGCGAGGCTCACTGCGCCCGCCGCGACAAAGACGAAGGTGACCCGCCAGGGAAGCCTCCCGGCCAGGGAGACGGCCACGAGCGAGATCCATACGGCGAAGCCCATCCCGTGGCTGAACGTCGCCAGGAGGCCCACCGACACCGCTGCGGCCGGCAGCCAGAGGCCCGCTCCGTCCGCCTCCGATAGACGCCGCCGAAGCGCCATGGCGCACGAGAGAGCGAGGAAGAGCAGGAGTCGGGCAAGGACGCTGCCCTGGTTCATGCCCCAGAGGAGATCGTAGCTCCCCGCAGCCCAGAAGAACGCGAAACAGACGAACCCGAACAGCGCGCGCGACAGCGGGTCACCGACCCCGCGCGAGATCCACAGCCCCAGGAAGAGCACGACCGAGGTGACCCACGCGCAGAAGACGGACGCGACCGTCAGGAGGTGCATCCGACCGCCGAACCACTCGTAATCGAGCGCGAACAAGAGCAACGTGAGCGGTACGTGGTGGCCGTTCTGGGGAGCGACGAGCCAGTCGAGCAAGGGCGTCGAGAAATAGCTGTCGAGGATCCGCCAGTCGTCGAAGATGGGAATCGTTAAGTGATCGCGGATGGCCACGGAGCTCGCGACCACGAGAAACGCGGCCACACCTGTGAGGTAGAGGCCCGACGAGAACCGCAGCACCGTCTCCTGCCGAACCAATCCCGACAAGGGTATCCCCCTCCGTCGCCTACCGCCGAGAGACGCTATCCGAACCCCGGCTCCTGCGCAGACCCGAGGTTTGCCCGCAGAAGGTCAGCCACTAGAATCCGGGCGGTGTCGACTGCCGTACATCGTGGGACCGCTGACGTTCGCATCGCCACGCTCGCACTGCTGCTCGCTCTCCCGACCGCACTCGGGTGCGCCGGTGACGCGGCGCGTGGCCCGATGAACGCCGTCGTCATCTGTCTCGACACGGTCCGGTTCGACACCTTCTGGATGGTCGAACGCACGGGCCTCGAGGACGAGTTCTCATCGTGGGCGAAGCGCGCCATCCGCTTCGAGCGCGCCGTGGCACCCTCGCCCTGGACCCTGCCCTCGGTCGCGTCGCTCCTCACCGGCCGTTACCCCAACGCCCACGGCGCCGGCGTCTACGGCGACAGCGGCGACCACCTGAACACGCGCCTCCCCGCTCCCCTGTCCCCCGACGTGCAGACCCTGCCCGAGCTGCTGCGCCTGCGGGGCTATCGGGCAGTTGGCTTCGTGGACCAGAGCTTCTTCCACCCGAAGTTCGGCCTGGTCCGTGGCTTCGAGCGGGTGGGACTCCAGGTGGGACGCGAGAAGCTGGCGAGCGCGGCGGAGAGCTGGTTGCGCGCGACCGTCGCAGCCGGCTCGACGACTCCCTTCCTTCTCTACCTCCACTTCCTGGACGCGCACCGCCACCACATGAAGAGCGAGGAGGAGATCCTGTCCCGCTGGGAGACGGTTCCGGAACGCGTGGGCGAAGCCGCGATCGAGACCGCGCCGGGCGATCTGTGCGCGGCGCCGGACGCGAACTGGTGCCGGGCCTACCAGGTCTACGCCCACTCGATCTGGGAGCTGCGGGCGTCGCTGGTCCAGATCCTGGAGCGCTTGCAATCGCTCGCACTCCTCGACCGGACCGTTGTCGTCGTCTACTCGGACCACGGCGAGGAGTTCGCCGACCACCGCGCGGAGCAGGTGCGACGCGGGACGGACTCGAGGGGCATCCACGGCGTCGGACACGGACAGTCCCTCTACCAGGAGCTTCTCCACGTTCCGCTCCTGGCCTGGCATCCGGATCGTCCGGCGCAGCGCATCGATGCGGTCGTGAACCTGGTCGACGTGGCCCCCACCCTGGCCGCCTGGCTCGGCGAGCGGGACCTGGGCTCGGAATGGGACGGCCAGAGCCTCGCCGAGCCGGAGCGGCTCGACGCGGCCCGGACCGTGTTCGCCTCGGAGGTCGCCTTCGGCCCCGTCGAGACCGCGGCGTTCCGCGGAAACTGGAAGCGGGTGGTTCGCACCGAGCCCGAGGAGCGCCTGCTCTTCGACCTCAGCGCCGACCCGCGCGAGAAGGACCCCGTGACGCGACCCGAGATCGAGGCCGAGCTGGACGGGCTCATCGACGACTACCGCGCGAATGCCCGGCCGCCGGGACCCGGGGTGATGGAGCTCCAGAAGGCGGAGCTGCAGGCGCTCCAGGCCCTGGGCTACGTGGGCGACGTCGAGGCCGAGTGACTCACTCGACGTAGCCGAGCGCTTCGAGACGCTCGCGGTCCGCCGGGTCCACCGTGCCGATCGCCGCCTCTGGGCGCTCGACCCGCGCGCGCCACGAGGCCACTCGCTCCGCGAGCTCCCCGGCCAGCTCGGGCAGGTCGGCGGCGAGCTCGGCCCGCTCGGCGGGGTCGCTGTCCAGATCGTAGAGCTCCACCCGGTCCTCCTCGGGACCGACGATGATCTTCCAGCGCCCGGCGCGCATGGCGAAGCGCTCTCCCCGAGCGCGAATCCGTGCCTCCGGGCCGCCCTCGTAGTGTTGGCGCTGGAAGAAGACGGCGCGCTCGGGGTCGAGGGCCGCATCGCCCCGGACGGCCCTGGCCAGGGACTCGCCCTGGAAGCGCCCCGCGTCCACCTCCATTCCCAGGAGGTCCACCAGCGTCGGGACCAGATCGACGAGCTGCACCGGCGCTCCCACCACCCGGCCGCCCGGCAGCACGCCGGGCCAGGCGAGGATCAGCGGGATGCGCACGGAACCCTCGTAGATCTGGAGCCCGTGGTACATGTAGCCGTGCTCCATCAGCCCCTCGCCGTGGTCGGCGGTCACCACCACCAGGGTCCGCTCGGCGATTCCGTCGCCTTCCAGGGCCGCGAGCACGCGGCCGATCTGCTCGTCGGTGTAGGCGATCTCCTCGTCGTAGCGGCGGATCGCGTCCTGCAGCCGATCCGGGTCGCCCGCGGCAGCCGCGAAGCGGCCCGCGTGGGACGCGGGCGGGGCGTAGGGATCGTGCGGGTCGAAGTAGTGCAGGAACAGGAAGAAGGGCCGCTGGGCATTGCGCTGCTCTTCGAGGAAGCGGATCGCCCGGGCGGAGGTCGCCTCGGCGCGCCGGTCGAAGGCGCCCCCCACCTCCTCCTCGCCGAAGTGGTCCGTGTGCAGGGACGCCTCGAAGAGGTCGAACGCGTCGTCGTAAGTGTCGAAGCCCTGTGCGAAGCCGAAGCGCCGGTCGAGCACGAAGGAGCCGAGGACCGCGGCGGTCTGGTAGCCCCGCGCGCTCAGGATCTCGGCCAGGGTCTGGTGCTCGGAGCCGAGCCGCAGGCCATTCTTCAAGACGCCGTGGGCGCGCGGGTAGAGCGATGTGAAGAGCGTGGCCATGGACGGGCCGGTGGTGGCGGTGGCCGCGTAGGCCCGCTCGAAGCGCACGCCGCGCTCCGCGAGCGCCCGCAAGGTGGGCGTCGTGTCGCGGTCGTAGCCGTAGGCAGAGGCGTGGTCGCTGCGAACCGTGTCGAGGACGATCAGCAGCAGGTTCGCAGGTCGCTCGGCCTCGGGGGCGCCGCAGGCCAGGAGGCCATGCACCACCACGGCAACCGCGAGACCCGTGGCCAGCCGGCTCATCCCCTCTCCCCTTCGTCAGCGGCGCGATCGGCCCACGCCCTTGCCGTGCTCCCGCGGAAGCCCGAACGTTGACCCATGGTCCGGTCTGCGGCAACTCGCGGGATGGCTGCGCTCCTCGCGGCGGTGCCGCTCCTGGCCTGCGGACGTGGGGGGAGCCCGCGTCCGGACGTCGTCGTCGTCACCCTCGACACCACGCGGGCGGACCATCTGGGCGCGTACGGGTACGAGCGGCCCACCAGCCCGAACCTCGACGCCCTGGCCGCGGAGTCGATCGTGTACGACAACGCCTACTCCACCTCGAGCTGGACCCTGCCCGCCCACGCCTCGCTCTTCACGGGCAAGTACCCCACCAGTCACGGCGTTCGGCACGACCCGGAAGGCGCCCTGGTCCTGGCGAGCGCCATCCGCGTTCCCGAGGGCATCCGCGCCCGCGGCCTCGCCGCGGAGGAGGTCACCCTCGCCGAGGCGTTGTCGCGGGCGGGCTACGCCACCGGCGCCGTGGTTGCGGGTCCGTGGCTGCTGCGGGTGTTCGGCTTCGACGCGGGCTTCGACCACTACGACGACAGCGGGATCGTGAACAACGCCGGGCGCACCGCCGAGAGCGTGACCGACGCGGCCCTCGATTGGCTCGCGAGCCTCGAGGGAGAGGAGCGCCCGCCCTTCTTCCTGTTCCTCAACTACTTCGATCCGCACGCGCCGTACTGGCCGCCGCCCGTGTACCGACGGACCTTCCTGCCTCCAGGCGTCGAGCCGAACGTGCACGGGCAACGCCAGGCCATCGACCTCTACGACGCCGAGATCCTGTACATGGACCGCCAGCTCGGCCGCCTGCTGGACGGCCTGCGCGAGAGCGGCGCGTACCGCGACACGCTCATCGTCGTGACCGCGGACCACGGAGAGCTGTTCGGAGACCATGGGGACTGGGGACACGAGCGCTACCTGTGGCAGGAGCTGGTTCGAATCCCGCTGATCGTGAAGCTCCCGGGCGGCGCGCGTCCGGCGCAGCGCATCTCGGTGCCCGCCCAGCTGGTCGACGTGCTTCCGCTGGTCCTCGACCTCGCCGGCGTCGCCGCACCCGATGGGGTCCAGGGCGGTGTCCCCCCCACCGATCGCCCGGTGCTCGCCGAGGTCCACCCGATCGATCCCGGAAGCGGCACCGGTTCGTGGCGCGCGCAGTGGGACGGCGACACGAAGTTCATGTGGAACACGCTGGGCGAGCGCTATCTGTTCGACCTGGGCCGCGACCCGGGCGAGCGGGAGAACCTGGTGGAGCGCCAGCCCGAGCTCGCGCGCCGGGCCGAGGCGCGGCTGCACGAGACCTTCGCGGGGCTGCCGC
>JAPUKG010000334.1 GCA_027295775.1 Pseudomonadota bacterium | reverse complement strand
CTTCCTGCGCGCCGAGATCTCGTGAGCGGCGCCGCGCCGGCCGAGGCTCGCGGGCGCTGGGAGCTCTTCCGAGACGTGGGGGTCTTCCAGGTGAAGCTCGTGCTCGACGGCGTCCGCGACGTGCTGCTGAGCCCGATCTCCCTGCTGGCGGCCCTCGTCGGCCTGTTGACCGAGACCGAGCGGCCCGGGCGCTACTTCTACGACCTGCTCCGCTACGGCCGGCAGACGGACCGCTGGATCAACCTGTTCGGTGCCCAGCCACCCGGGGGCCCGCCCGGCGAGCCGCGCGACGGCGCGCTGTCCCGGGGCGGCGTCGACGACTTCGTGTTGCTGATCGAGGACACCTTGGTTCGCGAGGTCGAACGCGGCGGCATGACCGCGACGGCCAAGGAGAGCGTCGACAGGCTCCTCGACCGCATCCAGGGGAAGCCGGAGGCCTGAGCGCGCGGCTCCGCACAGGAGCTTCGCGATCTTGTCGAGCCAAGGCGGGTCCGGCTCAGAGCTGCTCGAGGACCTCCTCGTGCTCCGGGAACCGACCCGTCTCGTGCTTGGAGAAGATGAGACGGCCATCCACGGTGACGTCGAAGATCCCCTTGTCCCCGCGAACCAGCTCGGGCTCGCTCCCCGTCTTCTCCATGATCGCGGCCGCCAAACTGGTGGCCTGGGGCATGTAGTTTCAGCGCGTGCAGTAGGTGATGGTGATGACCATGGTGCCTCCGCCCCGTCATTCTAACAGCTTGTCCGGGTGCGCTCTTCAGTCGATGGGGATCGGGTTTGGGTCGCGGGTATCGCCGGTGAGGATGCCCGCCAGCTCCTCTCGCGCGTCGAAGGCCTCCCAGCCGGCCGCGAAGCCCTGCTCCTCGGCGATGCGTCGGGCCGCGAGGTAGGCGTCGAAGCTGTCGCTCCAGGCGGTGAAGACGAGGTAGTGGCGGCTCGGGTCGAGCTGCGAGAGAGCGCGCCGATAGGCGGAGGAGGGCGCCGCGAGTCGCGCCCCGCGCTCGCCCAGGTCCGTGCGGCGCCAGTGGAGCTCCGCCAGGGTTCGTCCTCCACGCCCGTAGACGCGCCAGCGGAACGATTCGTCCCCGATGTCGTTCTCGACGAAGTGGCGCGCGACGTCGTCGATGCGGCCGCCGAGCCCGAACTCCCGTCGGAGCTCGGCAAACAGGCGCTCCTTGAGCCCCTCGAAGTCCACCGGTAGCACCCGGCCGTGACGGGTGAAGAAGTCGACCCGCGTGGTGCCGTAGGGCGCGGGCCTCGGATCGGGGAGTCGCAGCTCGTTCACGGGGACGGCGGGCCCGCCCCGGAAGTCCTCGAGGCTCACCCGGAGCGCGGCCAGGCCCTCTCTGCGCAGGGCGATCTCCTCCTCCAGCCGGGCGACGGCTCGCTCGCGCCGGGCCACGCTCGCCGCGGTGGCCGAGGTGGCCACCGCCGGCTGGCCGCGCAGCGCCTGGAGGTCGGACGCCAGCGCCTCGAGCCGCCGCTGCGTTCCGGCGGCCTCGCTCTCGGTGCCGTGCCACTCCGACGCGAGGGCTTCGCTGGTCTCCCGCAGCGCCGTGATCTCCTCGCTGGCGAACGCGCTGATCCGCTCCATGGCCTGACCGACACTGATCTGTGTCACCGCCATCACGACGACCAGGATGCCCACCACGTTGGCCATGGTGTCCAGGAGCGAATCCAGATTCTGGGAGCTGTCGCCGCCGACCGGTCGCATGGGATTCCCTAGAACAGGCCGAAGTCGAGCTTCCCCGTCCCGGGCAGGGGGAGCTTGGCGTGGCGAACGGTGAGGGCACGGGCCCGAGCCTCCGCCTGCTTGAAGAGCGCCACGCCGTCGGGGCGCACCAGGAAGACGACGCTCGCGCCGGGCTCCACGCGGACGCGGCGCAGGAAGGTGTCGAAGCTGGATCGGCCCTCCGGCGTGTTCAAGCGGACCCGCAGGCTCCACGGTTGGTCGAGCCTGTGGATGCGGAGCTCGGTCTTCGCGCACTCGACGAAGAGGGGGCGGAGCAGCGGCCCCTCTCCCTGGGGAAGGATGGTGATCGGCGCGTCCACGCGGCTCTGCTCCAGGGCTGCGACCTCTTCGCGTGCCAGCCGGATCGATCCGCCGAGCTGTCCGCGCTCCCGTTCCAGCTGGGCCAGCCTCCGTTCCACGTTGGCCGCCCGCACGCGGATCTGCACCGCGCTCCTGCGCTCGGCGGCGGACGCGTCGGGCGAGATGCCGAGGGCGCGGAGCTCGCGCCGGGCGCGCTCGAGCTCCTCGCGCGCGCCGGCCGCTCGCGCCAGCCGGTCCCGCAGGCCCTCGACCTCGGCGCGCAGTGTCTCGATCAGGGCCTGGGGCGTCAGGCCCTCCGCCTCACCGCGCAGGTTGCTGGCCACTTGGCCGATCGCCAGGGCGGCGATCATCAGGGCCAGGGTCCCGATCACGCAGGCGAGCACGCTGATGAAGGGGAAGAGGGAGCTCCCCAGCTCGCGGCTCCTGCGCCGGGGGCGCCGCGCCACGGGTCAGGCCGGGGGCGCGGGCGCCAGCGCCAGGCGCCGTTCGATCTGAGAGAGCGTGCCCGAGAGCCGGGTCAGCACGTCGCGGAGGCTGCCCTCGGACTCCACCGCCGCGGTGCCGTCGTCGAGGCGCCGCAGCAGCCGCACGTCGCAGTAGCTCTCGAGCCGCGCGAGGAAGTCCTCCTCCGCTTTCTGGAGGGAGCTGGCCGGGAACATGATGAAGATGCTCATGACCAGGGCGAGCAGGGTCGTGTCGAAGGCCACGCCGAGTCCGGTCGTGACGGCGCCGATCGACTGCTTCATCACGTCCAGGTCCACGGCGGCGTTCACCGAATCCGAGAACGCGCCCACCGCGGTCCCGATGCCGATCACCGTTCCGATGAAGCCGAGGATGGGGATCGCCCAAATGAAGACGCGGAGCATGGTGTAGCTGGCGTCGACCGCGTTGGCGTCGGCCTGGGCCTGGTTGCCGAGCTGGTCGATCACCTCCTGCACCCGCGGCCGGGCGCGGAAGTGCTGGACCGCCCGCTGGACCCGCCCCAGAACGAAGCGGCCGGGCACGGCAGCCGAGAGGTGGCGCACGTAGCCGGCGAACGCGTGGACGTTCTCGGGGGTGATGCGTTCGGCGATGGTGTCGGGCAGGAGATCGATCTCGAGCGCCTTCACCTCGAGCGCCAGACGCCGGTACTTGAGGGTGAGCACCACGAAGGCCCAGGCCGAGAGCCAGGCGATGGCATAGGGAACCCAGCCCCGGTCAGCGAACAGCTCGCCGAAGTAGGTCTCTCGGAACGGGGCCACCACGATCGCGTAGAAGAGGATGGTCACGCCGGCAGCGATGAGTGCCGCGAGCGGAAGACTCACGTCCGTGGGGGCGACGCGCTCGGTGTGCACCGCGATGCGCGGGGGATCGGCCCCGCTCGCGGAGGGCGGCGCGTCGGGCGACCGCTGCGCGAACGAACGATCGCACCGGGCGCAGTCGACGATGCGCTGGTGCACCGGTGCGGGGTTGGGGTGCCCGCAGCGGGGGCAGATCACGTTGTCCATGGAGTGCTCCCTCTCCGTGCTAGGTTGACTCGATAGCACACGGGGGACGATGGACCGGACCACCGCACTTCGGATCCTGGGGCTGCCGGAAGACGCACGCGTACCCGAGATCCGTTCGGCTTACTGGGCGCTCCGGGACCACGTCGAGGCGCGCGCGGCGGCGAGCAGCGCCGAGGACCGGCCGGCCCGGGAGGCCGAGCTGCACGCGCTCGACGCACTGCTTGCTGCGGCCTCCGGCGCGCCGTCCGCACCGGACGCGCGCCGGCGCCGGGTGATTCCCAGGCCGTGGCTGGCCGGCTGGGCCCTGCTGGCCACCGCCGCTACCGTGGCCCTGGGCCTGGCGCTGCTGCGGGCACCTGGAGGTGCCGGTGCGCCGCCGGTCCTGGTGGATGGGGCGGGCGCGGGCAGCTCGGGAACGGGCGAGGCCTTCGCCGCCGAGATCGAGCGGGCGAGTCTCGTGGCGCGGGCCAACATGGACGGCGCAGGTCTCGAGATCGCCACAGCGCTGGACGGAGACACGGTGGCGGCCGGTCCGGCTGACGACACCACCTACGCCGTGGCGCCCGGCGACTACGAGCTGCGGGTCTCCCATCCCGATTGTCCCGACGAGTGGCGTCGCCACCTGGCCGTCGTGGCGGGGGAGCACCACGAGCTGTCACCCCAGGTGTGCGCCGACACGGGCTTCCTCGTGGTCCGCTCCAACGTGGAGGGGGACCAGCTCTCGATCGACGGCGAGCGGTTGGGGGGGACCGGATCGGACCGCCACGCGCTCCGCGCGGGCGAGCACCAGGTGCTCGTCGAGAAGCGGGGCTACGCGCCGTGGCGGGGCGCGGTCGAGATCCCCCCGGCACAGGACCTGACCCTGCGCGCGCTGCTCACGCCGCTCGAGAAGCCGCAGCCTCCAGCGGAGCCGCGGCAACCCCCGCCGTCGGGGTCCGTGCGGCTCGAGCAGCACGCGGCTCTGGCACGTGAGGCGGAGAACGAGGAGCCGCACTGGCACGAGGAAGTCCGGCAGTGGCTCCTGGCCCGCTACGACACCAACCTGTCCGGGAAGCTCGACACACCCGAGGAGATCCAGAACATCCCTTGCTCGGAGTGGCGCGGTCTCGAGCAGTCCCACGACGCGGCGGGCCTGGGCGTCCCGCTCACCCGCTTCTTCGGCTTCCAGGCCACCTCCGAGTGGAAGGAGGACGCCCTGGGCGTCGACTACCCCATGCGCGGCTACGCCTACGAGCGCATGAAGGAGTGCGGCCTACGCTAGCCCCGGCTCTCGAGCGCGCCCGCAACTACCCGCGGTTTCGCTTCATGGGGAGCAAGCAGCGTCTCCTGCCCTGGCTCCACGAGACCTTCTCCAAGCTCGACTTCGACACCGCGCTCGACGGCTTCTCCGGCTCGGGCTGTGTGGCCTACCTGTTGAAGTCGATGGGCGTGCAGGTGACGACCAACGACTTCCTGAACTTCACCGCCACGCTGGCGCGGGCGCTCATCGAGAACGCCGAGACGGTCGTCTCGGAGGTGGAGCTCGAGGGCCTGCTCGAAGACCGCGCCGATCGCGACGATTTCGTCGAGCGCACGTTCCGCGGCATCTTCTACACGCCCGAGGACCTGCGCTTCCTCGATCGCGTGTGGTCGAACCTGGGCGCGCTCTCCTCGCCCTACGCCCGCGACCTCGCCCTCTCGGCGCTCCTGCGCGCGTGCGTCAAGCGTCAGCCCCGGGGCGTCTTCACCGTGGCGGGCGATCCCGAGCGCTACAAAGATGGCCGGCGGGACCTTCGCCTCTCGCTGGAGGAGCACTTCCGCGAGCAGGTGGCCGTCTACCGCGACAGCGTCTTCGACAACGGCCGTCGCAACCGCGCGCTGCATGGCGACGTCTTCTCGGTGCCGCCCGTTGGCTTCGACCTCGTCTACCTGGACCCGCCCTACGTCCCGCGCGCCGATGACAACTGCTACGTCAAGCGGTACCACTTCCTGGAGGGCCTCTCCTGCTACTGGCAGGGGGTCGAGATCCTCCACGAGTCGAAGGTCCGCAAGCTCGCCAAGCCGTACACGCCCTTCTCCTACCGCAAGGGCGCCCTCGAGGCCTTCGAGCGGCTCTTCGATCGCTTCCGCCGGAGCACGCTCGTGCTCTCGTACTCCTCGAACGGCTATCCGGAGCTGGATGCGTTGGTCGCCGCGATGGAGCGCGTGAAGGCGCGGGTCGAGGTTCACCAGCGGCCGCATCGCTACCACTTCGGAACCCACGGCGCCGTCAAGCGGTCCGCGGTGCAGGAGTACCTGATCGTCGGGCGCTAGCGCTCTGATACCGGCTGGCTGTCTCGCACCACTGGCATCCAGTCATTGATGGGGTTCTTGACCCACCGCCCATCCCCCGCGTCGATCCCCCGGTCGATGGTGTCCGGTCGCCCGAAGTGCCAGACCATCGCGGCCCGGTGGCCGTCGGACGCGTTGTCCGTCGACCGGTGCATGAGGTGGCTGTCGAAGACCAGCAGATCGCCGGGCGACAGCAGACACGGCTGGCTGCCGCTCATGTCGTGGCCGACGATCTCGACGTAGCCGTACAGCGAGCCGGGCCGGGAGTCGGGCACGTGGTTGCGCACGGGCTCGGTCTGGCTCCCGGGCAGAATGTGGAGGCAGCCATTCTCGAGCGTGGCTTCCGTGATGGCCAGCCACAGCCCCGCGATCGGCCGAGCCGGCTCGAAGTGGAAGTAGTAGGAGTCCTGGTGCCAGGGCTGGCCCCAAGCGCCCGCGTTCTTGAAGATGAACTGGGACAGGAAGCAGTCGACGTCGGGTCCGATCGCGTCGACCAGGATCTGCACGATGCGCGGGTCCGCGAGGAAGCTCCGAAACGGTCCGCGCCGGTGCAGCTTGAAGATCTTGGAGACGAAGTCCTCGGGAAGTCGGCCCTGGAAGCCGGCCTGGCTCTCCTTCATCACGAAGGCGGGCAGGACGTCGCGGCCCGCCGCCGCATCTCGGGCGATGGCGACCACCTCGTCGAGCATGGCCTGGCCCACCGCGCGATCGGCGAAGCGTTCGTAGAGCGCGAAGCCGGGCTGGTCGTCGCCGCGCAGCGTCTCGGCGAGATGGGTCGTGTCGAGCATTGGCGGTTCTCGCTTACAAGCGTGCGCGCTTCGTGTCAAGAGTTCCCATGGCTGGCTTCGACATTCGCGACCTGGCCCTTCGCGCCAGCGGTCGGCGCCGGTGACGAGCTCGACCTATCCTCCGTTTCCGGTGCCCCTCCGAACCCATCTCCGATTGGCTCTCGCCATCCTGCTGTTGCCGCTCGTGTCGGCGGCGGACGTGACCGGCGTGGTGTTCGTGGACCTGGATGGGGATGGCTCCCGCGGCCCTGGGGAGCCTGGGCAGAGCAGCGTGGCGGTGAGCAACGGTCGCGAGGTTGCGAAGACGGACGCCGCGGGTCGCTACCGGCTCCCCGACAGCGGGCCTCGGGGCTTGGTCTTCGTGACCCGTCCCGCAGGGTTCGAGTGCGCCGACTGGTACAAGCGGGGCGCAGGAGACTTTGCCCTGGTGCCCCGCGCCGCCCCGGAGCGGGACTTCTTCTTCGTCCAGCTGAGCGACCCCCACGTGTACGACCAGCCCGCCCATTTCGTGGAGGAGTACGAACTCGAGGGCCCCTGGTGGGCCCCGCGCTTCCTGGTCGCCTGGTACACGCTCCGACGGCTGAGGGAAGCGGTGGTGCCGCGCTTCACCGACGACGTGATCGGTGGCCTGAGACGCGCGCTCCCGCCCGGCCTCGACGTGGCCGACGCGGGCGACGTCGCGATTTACCTCGCCTATCTCGACGAATTTCAGCGTCCGGGCAGCGAGCTCGGCGACATTCCGCGCAAGATCGAGCGGGCCTTCGGCGAGATCGCGGCCCTCCGCCCAACGCTCGTCGTGGCGACCGGCGATCTCGTACTGGACGCCAACGGGTCCTCGCAGGAAACGCTCGATGTCTGGATGGATCTCTACCGCCGCGGGCTGCTGGAGATCGAGTCGACCGGAGCGACCGTCTACAGCACCATCGGCAACCACGACCTGCGTGGAATCCGCCATCGGGACGAGGGCGATCCCCTCCGCGGGCTGGGTTCGTTCGAGGCGGCATTCGGCCCGAGCAGCTACAGCTTCGATCGCGGCGGCTTCCGTTTCGTCGCACTCGACACCCACCGGCTCGACCCAGGCGATGACGACGGGACAGCCTGGGCGTACAACGAGCTTCGCGACGACGTGCGCCGCTGGCTGCGGGCCGACCTGAACGCGAACGCCGGTGTCCGGGCGATCGTCCTCATGAACCACGAGCCCTTCTTCGCCGACCCGAGCCTCCCCTTCGATGGCTCGCTCGTGGAGAGCCACGTCGTCGACCTCGACGACCTCCTGGGGGAGTTCGGCGTGGCGTACACGCTCACCGGCCACACGCACTTCCCCGGCTCCCAGCGCGGCGACCCAACGACTCACATCTCCGCGGGGTCGCTGACCGGTCTCGGCTGGTTCCTGCCCCAGGAGGTCTATCCCAGCGGCTACCGCCTCGTGTACGCACGAGACGGCCGGCTCTACTCGGCGTGGAAGGAGGTCGGGCGAGCGCTGGTCGGCTTCGTGCAGCCGGCCGGCGACGCTGCGATCGATCCTGTCTCCGCGCACTCGGTCACTGCCGAAACGGCCGAGGGCTTTCTCGAGGTGGTGGGCGTCGCGGCAGACGCTTCGGGACCGTTTGCCTTGCTTTCCCTCGAGCTCGATGGAGAGCCCGTGCCCGCCGAGCGTTGGGGAGCGTACTTCCTGCGCGCGCGAATCGAGCCGAGCCGCGGGACGAGTCCTCGAACTCTCGTCCTGAAGGCGGTGCGGGACGACGGCAGCACGGAGACCGCGCGGCTCGATGTCGCGACGAACTGAGGGCCGCGGGCGGTCCGCACTCTGTGCGGCGCTGGCACTGGTCGTCGCGCTCGGCGGATCGGCCTGCGTCTCGCTGGTCTCGCTGGATTCGCTGGATTCGCTGACTGGGCGTGCCGAGCCCGCGCTGGAGTGGCCTCCCGCCATCGTCGACGTCCGGATCGTGAGCTCTGTCGACGGCAGCCTGCAGCCGGCGCTCTTCTACCGGCCGCCCTTCGACGGCCCGGAAGAGATCGGAGAGCCGCGGCCGCTGCTCGTCGCGCTTCACGCCTGGTCGGCGAACTACCGCGGTGCGCGGCTGGCCGGCGCCGGGGCGGCGGCCATCGAGAGGGGCTGGGTCTTCGTGCATCCCGATTTCCGGGGACCCAATGACCGGCCGGAGGCCCTGGGATCGGCGATGGCCGTCCAGGACGTCCTCGACGCGGTCGCCTGGGCGCGCGCCTCTGCCCCGGTAGACGCGTCGCGAATCTATCTGCTGGGCTTCTCGGGGGGCGGGCACGCCGCGCTCCTGGCGGCCGCGCGGGCCCCGGACCTGTGGGCCGGTGTCTCGGTCTGGGTGCCGATCAGCGACCTGGTGGCGTGGCACGCGTTCCAGTCCCGGTTTCCGGGGAGTCACTACCGCGCCATGCTGGAGTCGGCGATCGGCGATCCATCCCGGGACGCAGCCGCGCTGGCCGAGGCGGTGGAGCGCTCTCCCGCGACTCATCTGGAGCAGGCGCGAGGCCTGCCGCTGGACATCCATGTCGGCGTTCGCGACGGTCACGACGGACCCGTGCCGATCAGCCAATCCCTGCGGGCCTTCAACGTCGTCGCCCGGCCGGATGATCGGCTGAGCACGGGAGAGATCCAGGGCTTCACCGAGAGCGGACGCGTGCCGGCGTCGCTCCAGGGGGAGGTCGGCCGGGCCGACCCCGGCTACGGGCGCCGCGCGATCCTGTTTCGCAGGCGTTCCGGGGTCGCGCGCATCACCGTCTTCGACGGCGGGCACGAGATCCTGCTCGAGCCCGCCCTTCGCTGGCTGTCCGTCCAGTCCCGGCCCCGGCCCGAGCCTCAGCCCGAGCCTCGGCCCGACTGGGGGCGCGTTGGGGCTCATGAGGGTACGCTTCCCGCCGCCCCTCCCTGACCCCGGTTCCGTCTCCATGCAGGATCAGAGTCAGAGCCCGGCGACGGGTCGGCGGGGCCGCCGCATCCCGGAGCTGGATGCGCTGCGGGGCCTCGCCGTGCTGATGGTGATGATCTACCACCAGAACCACGCGTGGCTGCCCGGCGGCGGCAAGATGGGCGTGGGTCTCTTCTTCGTTCTGTCGGGCTTCCTGATCACCTCCATCCTGGTTCGCGAGCGGGAGCGCCGGGGCGCGATCCGTTTGGGCGCCTTCTACGCGCGCCGGGTCCGGCGGCTGCTCCCCGCACTCGCGGGCTTCTGCGCCGGCTGGTGGCTGTGGGTAAATGCGACGCCCACGGCGTGGGCGGGCATCGACGGCGCCCAGCGCCTGAACCTCTCGATCCTCCAGGCCGCCACCTTCACATCCAACCTGGCTCGGCTCTTCGACTGGGAGATCTTCCCGTACTTCCGTCACGCCTGGAGCCTGGCCGTGGAGGAGCAGTTCTATCTGGTCTGGCCCGCAGTGCTGCTGCTCCTGTTCGGCCTGCGGTCCGGTCGCGCTCGTGTCGGCTGGGTGCTCGGCATTGCCGCCGCACTCGCACTGGTGCGCCTGTGGCTGTGGTCGCGCGGCGTCTCCTACAAGGTCCTGTACGACACCATGCAGTGGGACGGCCTGCTGCTCGGCTGTGCGCTGGCGCTGTCGCCCCGGCTGGCGCTGCCGCGCTGGACCGTCGTGCCGGCGGTCGTCGCCTTCGTCGCCCTGCTGGCCATCCACAAGAGCGCCCTTCCCCAGTTCGCGACTCTCGACTTCGTCGTCCAGGCGCTGAGCTGCGCGGTGATCCTCCACCACGCCGTGCGCTGGCACTGGCTGGCCCAGCCGCTGCTCGTGCACCTGGGCCTCATCAGCTACAGCCTGTACCTGTGGCACTACCCGTTCACCAAGATGTGGGACTGGTGGATCGCCGTTCCGGCCAGCCTCGCGGCTGCCGAGCTCTCCTACTGGCTCGTCGAGCGCAGCTTCTACCGCGCCCGCGGGTCCCCGGCGCGGAGCTCGGCCCTGGTCGCCTGGGCCGCCCGGAAGCTCGGCAAGGCAGGCGTGACCGTGGAGGGTGCGGGCAACCGGTGACCCGATTTCTTGAGACGGACGGCGATCCTTCCATGGGGTCGCCAATCCGGTCGCTCGCGGCGTCGCTCCTCTCGTCCTCCGGAGGCGCAAGAATATGGCAGACTGTCCGCCTGCTTCGGAGGCCCCATGAGCGACATCCCCGAGTCCTTCTTCCACTACCTGGCCGCCTGGAACGAGGCCGACACGAACCGTATCCGCGCGCACCTGGAGAGGTCGGTCGCACCGGACGTGCTCTTCGTCGATCCGGCGAACACCACCCGCGGCATCGATGAGCTCGAGTCGATGATCCGGAGCGCCCGGCAGGAGCGCCCCACCGCCGCGTATCTGCGAACCTCGGGCGTCGACGGCCACAACCGCCGCTACCGCTACCGCTGGGAGGTGCAGATCGACGGCGAGTCGGCTCTCCCGGGCATGGACGTCACCAGCGTCGACGCCGAGGGCCGCATCGTGCAGATCGACGGCTTCTTCGGCGACTTCCCGCCCCTCGAGGGCTAGCTCGGCGGGCCTCCCTGTTCGCCGGCAGGGCTACAGCGACGCGAGCAGGGTGCGGGTGTCGTCGACTCCCGACTGGGCTGCGACCGGATCGAAGTGGGCCCCGTCGTGGCTGAAGCCATGCACGGCGTCTGGGTGGATGACGAAGGAGGCATCCGGATGGTCGGCGAAGGCCGCCCGGATCTTCTCGATGGCTTCGGGGGGTGTGACGGGATCCGCCGCTCCGAAGTGGAAGCGCACCGGGCAGCGGATCTCGCCGGCGCGATCGAGAAAGCCCTCCATGCGGCTTCCGTGCCATGCGACCAGACCCGAGAGCAGGCCTTCCCCGGCAGCGACCAGCATGACCGGGCCCCCGAAGCAGATGCCCAGCCCGACAACGCGCCCGTTGCAGCGCGCGCCCGTCCACGCGATGACCGCGCGGATGTCCGCGAGGCACGCGTCGCGGTCGAAGCCGCGAAGTCGGCTCCGGGCGCCCTCATGGTCTTCGTAGGAGAAGGCGCCCCCGCCGACCCGCCAGAAGGGATCCGCCACCACGGTGAGGGCGACGTCCGCCAGCCCCGAGATGCGCTCCAGCAGGTCGGGGGCCGGCCCGAAGATGGACGGCACGACCACGAGCCCCGGCACGCTCAAAGGTTCCTCCGGTCCGGCGGTATAGACCGGCACCGCGCCGCCTTCCACCGCGACCTCGTCGCTTTGCTGGCTCATGACCGGATACCTTAGCCGCGATGTCGGTCTCGATGCCCGCATCTCCGCACCGGCGACTCGAATGGCGCCTCGATCGGGCGCACCGATCGGATCGGCGATAGCCTGCCGGAATGACGAACGCAGCTGCTGGCTCGGGAGCGGGCGGACGCTGGAGAGTTCGGCTCATGGTGCTCGGGGGACTGGCCGTGGCGGCCGTGGCTCTGCGCCTCACCCTCTTCGCCCCCAACCCCGTCGAGGTGCGCGTCGTCGCAGTGGAGCGGGGCCGCGTCGAGGCGACGCTCACCAACTCGAAGGCCGGAACCGTGCGCGCCCGGCTGCGCTCGCGGCTCACCGCCGAGACCGGCGGCCGCGTGGTGGAGATCGCGCACCGCGAGGGCGAGTACGTGAGCGCCGGCGAGGTGCTGGTCCGTCTCAACGACAGCAGCCTGCGCGCCCAGCACGATCTGGCCCTTCGGGGTGTCGAGGTTGCGGGCTCGCGCCTCGAAGAGGCGTGTCTGCGGCGCGATCGCGCGAGCCGGGAGCTCGCCCGCACCAGGCAGCTCGCCGAGCGCAACGTCGCCTCGGAGGACATGCTCGACGAGCTGCAGTACGCGTACGACGCCGCGCGCGTGACGTGCTTGGCCGCGCAGGCGGAGCTGGCGAGTGCGCACGCGCAGGTGCGCGCTGCCGAAGCCGAGCTCGACAAGACGACGATCGTCGCCCCGTTCGCGGGCGTGGTCGCCGAGGTGAGCACCGAGGTGGGCGAGTGGGTGACGCCATCGCCGCCGCTGCTCACCGCCCCCGCCGTCGTGGACCTGATCGATCCCTCCACACTCTACGTGAGCGCCCCGATGGACGAGGTGGACTCGGCACGGATCCGCGCCGGGCTCGCGGTCAAGCTCACCGTCGACTCCCGGCCCGGTGAGGTCTTCGCCGCCAGCGTCATCCGTGTCGCCCCCTACGTGCTCGACCTCGAGGCCCAGAACCGGACCGTGGAGATCGAGGTGGAGCTCGACGAGCCGGGCAGTACCGCAGCGTTCCTGCCCGGAACCTCGGCCGACGTCGAGGTAGTGCTCGAGGTGCGCGAGGGCGTGCTGCGCGTGCCTACTTCGGCGCTTCTCGGGGGCGATCGCGTGCTGGTGCTCGAGAACGGCGCGCTCGAGGAGCGCTCCGTAAAGCTCGGGCTTCGCAACTGGCGCTATGCGGAAGTGCAGAGCGGTCTTTCCGAGGGCGAGTCGGTGGTGGTCTCGCTGGACCGCGTGGGTGTCGAGGCCGGGAAGCGCGCGATCCGC
>JAPUKG010000333.1 GCA_027295775.1 Pseudomonadota bacterium | reverse complement strand
TTCGGCAACGTCTATCTGACCGAGACGATTCGCGACCTGCACGCCGACGACCGCGAGGACATGGCCCAGTTCGCGTTCGAGGCGGTCAAGATGATGTCGGACTCGACGGGCGGTCCCAACGGAGACCGGCCCCCGAAGCCGGACCCGGGCTTCCTGAAGGTGCTCGAGACCGTGGGCATCGATCCCGGGGACTTCATCGCGAGCATCCAGGACGCGCGCCTTTCCGGCGTGCTGGCCGAGGTGCCGCCCGGGCAGATCCACTCCTTCCGGGACCTGATGATGCCGGCCCTGGTGCGGGTGGGCGCGGTCACCGACCGCACCCGCGAGCTGTTCAAGGCCGCCGAGATCCCGGTCTTCGACGACCTCACGACCCTGGAGTCGATGGAGGACGCCGAGACCGGCGATCTGTCGCCGGTATAATCGGCGCGTGCCCACCGAGACCGACGCGAAGCTCCTGCTCGAGGCGCGAGAGCTCCTGCCCGACGCCATCGCGCTGCGCCGGCGCATCCACGCTCACCCGGAGCTCGGGCTCGAGCTCCCCCAGACCCGCTCCGCGGTCCTGGACTCGATCGCCGACCTCGAACTCGACGTGGTCGAGAGCCGGGAGACCTCCGGCCTGCTGGCGACCCTCGACTCCGGCCGCCCCGGGCCCCATCTGCTGCTGCGCGCCGACATGGACGCGCTCCCCATGCCCGAGGACACGGGACTCGACTTCGCATCGACCGAGCCGGGCCGCATGCACGCGTGCGGGCACGACGCCCACACCGCCATGCTGGCGACGGCGGCGCGACTCCTGCACCGGCGGCGCGACCAGCTCGCCGGGCGCGTCACCTTCTTCTTCCAGCCCGGCGAGGAGGGTCATTTCGGCGCGAAGCGCGTGCTCGACGAGGGACTGCTCGAAGGCGAGCGCAGTCCCGACGCGGTCTTCGCCATCCACATCGACCCGCGCCTGCCCGTGGGTCGGGTGGCGTCGCGGCCCGGGCCCCTCCTGGCCGCCGCCGACGTCTGGTCGGCCGAGCTCACCGGTCGCGGCGGCCACGCCTCGATGCCCCACGACACCCTCGACCCGGTGCCGGTCGCCTGCGAGATCGTGCAGGCGCTCCAGACCCTGGTCACTCGGCGCATCGACGCCTTCGACCCGGTGGTGCTCACCGTGACCAAGATCGAGGCGGGCACCACGAACAACGTGATCCCGGAGTCGGCCCGGCTGCTCGGGACCCTGCGCTCCACGTCGGAGCAGTCGCGCCAGCGCGCCCGCGACGGCATCCGCCGGATCATCGACCGGGTGTCCGCCGCCCACGAGATCGAGGCGACGATCCACATCGTCGACGGCTATCCGGTGACCGTGAACGAGGCCGCCTTCACCGAGTTCACCCGGGAGGTCACCACCGGTCTGCTCGGCGAGGACGCCTTCCTCGAGATGCGCTCGCCGGTGATGGGCGCAGAGGACTTCTCCTACCTGCTCCAGCGCTGGCCCGGGGCGATGGTCTTCCTGGGCGTTCGCCCGGAGGGCGTGTCCCAGCCCGCTCCGTGCCACTCGAACCGGATGCTCCTGGACGAAGAGGGGATGGCGGCGGGGATCGCGCTCCACGCGGCGATGGCGCTTCGCTACCTCGCCACGGCCTGAGCCGGCGGGCGCAGCTCGGTCGATCGACGGCGTCGCGGCGCTGAGAACTCGATCTGGCGGGTGACGGTGGCGGTGACCGTCGAGCCCGCCGGCGGTGTGCCGCAGCCGACCGGTCCGGTCGTACTGGCGGGCGCTCCCGAAGAGATCTAAACCGTCGGTCGGGGGGTGGAGCGGGAGTGATTCCCGGTCCGATCGCGATCGCGGGGATCGAGCTCGGCTGGACCCAGCTGGCCGCCGCCGGGTGGCTGCTGCTGCTCACGCTCGTCTACTGGATTCGCGCGTCCGCCCAGGTCGGGCGCTCTCCGTTGGCGCACCTCTTCTTTCACGTCGCGCTGCTCGGCGCCGCGACCGCTGTCTTCGCGACCGCGCCCTTCACCCCGCCGGCCCGGGCGTGGGTCGAGCGGACGGGCCTTCCCGCGGTCGCGCGCGAGGCGGACCGCCGCATCGCGGAGGTCGAGGCGCTGCCCGCCGTCCTGTGGGACGCGCTGGTGGAGCCCTTCGGCGACCTGCTGGGCGAGGAGCCCGAGCCTCCGGAGATCGCGGTCGCGGCTCCGGGAGCGGAGAGCCAGGAGGATGGCGCACTCGAGGCGATGGTGGTGCCGGCCGTCGAGGGCACGGTCGTCCAGCTCCTGCGCCTGTCGACCTTCGGGACCGGCGCCGTCGTGATGATCGCCGCCTTCCTGCTGCGCTCGACCACCTCGAACGCGTCCGCGCTCCGGGATCTCCGCCGCCGCGTGGCCGCCCTGGAGGAGCGCCCTCCACCGCCGCCCTCGCCGGACTGAGCCTCTCGCCGCGGCAGTTCGGGGTCAACTTTCGGGTCGAACTGGTCGATTCCATTGCGAGGACGGTCGACCCGGTGCAACTGCCGTTGGTCGAGCCGCCCGTGGGGAAGGGGCGATCCATGCGGGCGCGTTGGCGGCGTCGCCTGAGTACCATCACGCTGCTCGCGTGCCTGCTGGGGCCGGCAGTCGTCGCCACGGCGGCGTCCGCGGGAGCGCCGAGGCTCCTGGTGATCGTGCGGCTCGAGCTGGGCGCGGTCCCGGAGTCCTGGCTCGTCTCCGAGCGACAGGTGCGCGCGCAGCGCCGCGCCATTGCGGCCCGCCAGCTCGAGCTGGCCCGCGAGCTCCACGGATACGACTTCCGCATCACCCGCGTGTTCGACTCGCTTCCCTACCTGGCACTCGACGTCTCCTATCAGGCGCTCGCCGTTCTGGCAGCGAGCGACCGCGTCGCCGAGATCGGTGGCGACAATCCTCTGTGGCCGAGCCTGGCCACCAGCACCGTGCTGATCGAGGCCGACCAGGTCTGGCCCACCGGCCTCGACGGTCGCGGCTTCGCCGTGGCGGTCCTCGACACCGGGGTGGACGCCGACCACCCGCACCTGTCTGGCAAGCTGGTGGAGGAGGCGTGCTTCTCCGCGCTCGGAAGCTGTCCGAGCGGCGCCACCCAGCAGACGGGCCCCGGCTCGGCGGCGCCGTGCGCGACTGCCGGCTGCAACCACGGAACGCACGTCGCCGGAATCGCCGTGGGCCGGAGCCAATCCCTCTCCGGCGTCGCCCGCGGTGCGGACCTGATCGCGCTCCAGGTCTTCTCGCCATTCCAGGGCGAGCCCTACTGCGACGACGACGAATCCTGCCCGATCGCCTTCACCTCCGACCTGGTGAAGGGGCTCGAGCACGTCTATCAGCTGCGCACCTCTCACGCCATTGCCGCAGTCAACATGAGCCTCGGCGGCGGCTACTACAGCAGCCAGAGTCAGTGCGACGCCGAGTCACCGGCCATCAAGGACGTCATCGACAACCTGAGGGCGGCGGGCATCGCGACGGTAATCGCCTCGGGAAACGACGGCTTCCTCAACGCGCTCTCCTCGCCGGGCTGCATCTCGTCGGCCATCAGCGTGGGCTCGACCACCAAGTCCAACAGGGTCTCGTCCTTCTCCAACTCCGCCCCGTTCCTCTCGCTGTTGGCGCCGGGCAGCTCGATTCTGTCGTCAGTGCCCGGCGGCGGCTTCGCGCTCATGAGCGGAACCTCGATGGCGACGCCCCACATGGCGGGCGCCTGGGCGCTCATGAAGCAGGCCGACCCCAGGGCAGGCGTGGGCACCGTGCTGGAGCGACTGCAGGCGACGGGAACGCCGCTGACCGATCCCGGCAACGGGGTCACGGTGGCGCTTCCGCAGCTCGCGGGCGCCGCGGCGCTGGTGCCGCCCTCGAAGGCCATCGAGATCACCAACCTGGCCAGGAAGAAGAAGTCGAAGGGCAACCGGAGGATCCCGATCCGCTGGGTGGCAGTGGACGAGATCGAGACCGTGTCGCTCTACTACACCCTCGACCGGGCCGAGACCTGGACGCTGATCGAGAGCGGTCTGCCGGCCGAGCTGGGCGAGGGCACCTGGCTCACGCCCGAGCTCGACGAGGACGCCCCCTGGAGCAAGGTCAAGGCTGTGGGCTACGACGCCGAAGGCTTCCGGGTCGGCGGTGATCGCAACAACCGCTGGTTCACCCTGCGCCGGTGGGAGGGGTAGCGGCGCCCGCGGGCCCGCTTGAATCGGCGCGGCAGCCGTGAGATGCTGCCCGCGATGCGCCTCGTAAAGCGGATCCTGCTGTGGGTCATGGGCGCCTTCTACATCGCGGGGGGCGTGAACCACTTCCTGAACGCCGAGTTCTACCTGGCCATCATGCCCCCGTACCTTCCGTGGCACTGGGCGCTGGTGTGGATCTCCGGGGTGGCGGAGGTGGCGCTGGGGATCGCGGTGCTGATCCCCGGGCTCCGGGTCGTCGCGGCGTGGGGCGTGATCGCCCTGCTGGTCGCGATCTTCCCCGCGAACCTCCACGTGGCGCTCCACGACGTGGGCGGGCTGGGCGTGGCGAGCTGGGTGCGGCTCCCCTTCCAGGCCGTCTTCATCGCCTGGGCCTGGTGGTACACGCGGCCCGATCCGTCGGCCCCGGCACGCGCCACCGCTTGATGGTCCGCATGGAGCTCGAGTACGAGGGTGGCCTGCGCTGCGCCGCTCGCCACGTGCCGTCGTCGAGTGCGCTCTCGACGGACGCGCCCGTGGACAACGAGGGTCGCGGCGAGAGCTTCTCGCCCACCGACCTGGTCGCCACCGCGCTGGCGAGCTGCATGCTCACCACCATGGGCATCGTGGCTCGACGGCACCGCTGGCCGCTGGAGGGTGCCCGGGCGTCGGTGGAGAAGCACATGGCGGTGGATCCCGTGCGCCGACTCGGGCGGCTGGTGGTGCGCTTTCAGATGCCGCCCGAGCTCCCCGAGGAGTCGCACCGGATCCTGGAGCGCACGGCGTACACCTGCCCGGTCCACCGGAGTCTTCACCCCGACATCGATCTCGACGTCGCCTTCGACTGGGGCGACTAGTCCGGCGGGGCCCGCCTCCGCTCGTCTACTGCACGCTGCGCGGGCGGAAGATCCCGAAGGCGCTGGTGTAGCTGTGCAGGAAGGTGCGGTCCTGGACCGGGCCGATCTCGCCGTTGCAGAAGAACCCGGTCAGGGGAACGGAGCCCAGGCATTCGGCGAAGAGACGGCTGTCGTGGTCCGGCTCTCCATACAGGGCTTCGCCGCGGCCCAGGCACGAGAAGAGCAGGGCGCCGCTGGCGTGCCGGCCCGGGTACTCGCGGAGGCGACGGGCAAGGTCCTCCGCGGCGGCGTGTCGGTCGCGCACATGGAACTGCACCACCTGGGTGTCGTGCAGGGAGGCAGCCACCGAGAGCGCGCCGCCATCCGGGTCGCCTCCGGTCAGGTTGCGGATCAGGAAGTCGCCCTGTCCGTACTCGGTCCGGTCCGAGACCATCTCGATGCCGAGGAAGAGCGCGTGCTGGAGGAGCTCCCGCTCGCCGGGGTCGGCTCGGGCGAAGAGCTCGCCCAGGACCTCCATGGGCTGCCTGCCGTCCACGGCGTGCAACACGTTGCCGCGGCAGTGCGTGACGAACATGGGGTCGCCCACGGGGCGGCAGCCCTGGGCGACGATGGCGTCCACCTGCACGTCGCCGTGCAGCGCCAGGCCCACGAAGCCCGAGCGGTGGATCTCGTCGCCCAGGAAGAGTGCGCTCTCGCCGGGCTCCTGGGCGCCGCTCGCCAGGCCGCCGACCTTCACGCTGGTCGGGAAGGACGCATCCAGGCTCTGGGCCAGGGCCTCGACGTCGCCGCTGAAGGGATCGCCCAGGAGGATGAAGTGCGGGTCCTCGCTCGCCTGCGCGCCCACCAGTGTCGGCCAGTGCTCAGGCGTGTCGCCGAGGGTGGCCACGTCGCTGGCGTCGAGGTGGAAGGGACTGAGGGACACGCCGGGCAGGTGCGCCGCGCAGAGCGCGAGCCCGGGCCTGCCCTCGAGCTCGCGACCCGAGCCGATCACGCTCTGACCGCCGCAGCCGAGCAGGAGGGCGCCGGGAAACGCGGCCTGGAGACGGCCCGGCAGCTCTTGGTGCGCGGCGGCGTGGTGCGGCGAGACGAAGCCGATCAGCAGGTCGGGGGTCTCGCCGAGCAGTCCCTCGCGCAGCGCGGCGACGCACTCGTCGACGGCGCGCGCGAGCTCGGGCCGCTCGGAGACGCTGGATGCCCAGTTCACCCGGGAACTCTAGCGGCTGCGGGTGCTCTCGGGCTCCCCGGCTATGACGCGGTCCTGCAGCAGCGCGCGGAACGAGTGGGGCAGGGTGCCGGTGACCGTGAAGCACACCGGGTCCGCGCCATCGTTGCGCCAGGAGTGCAGCAGGGTCGCCTTGAAGTGGAGGACGTCCCCCGGTCCCAGGATGTGATCGCGGTCGGCGACCTGCAGCGTGAGGACTCCCCGTTCGCAGACCACCAGCTCCTCGCCCTCGTAGCAGATCGGCTCGCGGCCGCTCGACGCCCCGGGCTCCAGGGTCACGCGCCAGGACTCGAGTGCGGCGTCGTAGAGGTCGCCGGAGAGCCGCTCGAAGCAGCTGCGTCCCTCGACGCCCACGCGCTGGCGCTCCGATGCCGGCAGGTGCAGGACCTCGACCTCGTAGCTGCCGTCGTGGATCAGCTCCGCCGCGCGTCTCCCCAGGCCCCGCGCCAGCTTGAGCAGCACGGCCACGCTCGGGGTCATGGTGCCGGTCTCGACCTTCTGGACGGTGCTGGTCGCCAGGCCGCTCCGCCGCGCCAGGTCCTGGAGGGTGAGTCCCTCGTGCTCGCGCCAGCTGCGGATGCGGCGGCCGATCCGCGCGATCTCGTGGTCGATGGGTGCGTCGCTACTCAACGGGAGCCCGCTACGGGACGATCCGGTAGATGACGGTGCCCCGAGCCACCACCGCGCCGTCGCTGGCGCTCGCCACCTCGGCGTCGGACCAGAAGATCGTGTCGTCGCGCTGCACCACTCGACCGTAGGCGACCAGGTCCCCCTTCGGAGGCGGTCCCAGGATCTGGGCCTGCAGCGCCGGGGTCGAGGCCTTGAAGCGGCCCGGCCCGGTCTCGCCCCAGGAGGCCATGGCGCCGGTGGTGTCGAGGAGCGCCAGCACCGCGCCCTCGTGCACGCCTCCGTCGGCGTCGGCGTTCTTCTCGGACCAGGGCATGACCAGGCGCGAACGCCCGCCCTGCATGTGCTCGACGACGATTCCCCGCTGCCCCATGAACGGGGTCTTGCCGATGTGCGGTCCCATGGGGCCCGGATCCGCAGCGCCGTCGTCGCCCAGCGTGCGGACGCGGTCGCAGGCCTCCGCGCCGAAGCGCGCCCGCACCATCGCGGTGGCGTGGGCGATCGACTTGCCCCCGAGCGTCGCCACGTCCACCTCCACGAAGCACATGTCCTTGCCGCGCCGCAGGAGCCGCGCGTCGGCCGTGACGTCTTCCCCGATGGCGGCGGCCAGGTAGTTCACCTGGAGGCCGGCGATGTGCCACGGGTGGGACTCTGGGCCCAGGGTGTCGCGGGTCACGGTCTGGCCGCCCAGCGCCGCCAGGGTGGCGGCACAGCCGCCGTGCAGGGCGCGCCCGGGGTTCGAGTTCTCGTCCTTGAACGGCAGGCGCAGCCGAGCCCGTCCCTCGCCGAGCGAGTCGAGCTGGACCCCGAGGGCCGCTGTGTACGGCGAGCTCTCGATCCACTGGGCCACGGCAGAGCGGCCGGGATTCTCGTTCTCGGTCATGGTCACCTTCCGGGAATGAGACAGGAGTGGATCGACTCCTCGTCGGGGATCTCGCGGGCCAGGGTGCGGATCGCCAGCTCGGCGTCGCGCAGCCCGAACTCGTGGGTGTGCATCTCCTCCACTGGATGGGCACCCGACTCGATCAGCCGGATCGCGCTGGTGTAGCCCGACGACGTGACGCCGATGGCGCCCGAGATGCGGATCTCCTTCAGCACGATCTTGTCCGAGATGAAATCCGGGATGGGCTTGAAGCCCTTCACCCCCGCCAGCACGATCGTGCCGCCCGGCGCCACGTAGTCCAGGGCCTCGGCCACGGGCTGGGTGGCGTACGAGGAGACGTCCACCACCACGTCGGCGCCCCGGCCGTTCGTCAGCTCGCGGATCCGCTGCTTCGGGTTCTCGTTCTCGACGTCGATGGTGTGGTCGGCGCCGAACTTCCGGGCGAGCTCGAGCTTGCGGGCGTCGGCCGCGAGTCCCGTGACCAGGATCTGGCCGGCCCCCACCTCGCGGCAGGCGAGCACGCTGGCCAGTCCGCGCTGGCCCGGGCCGAGGATCACCACGGTGTCGCCGGGCCTCGTGTTCGGGATCTCGACCGCCCAGCGGAACCCCGCGCCCAGCGGGTTGAACATCACCGCGATCTCCGGCGGCAGGGCCGGGTTCATCTTGTGCACGATGCTGTTCGCGTCGAGGAACATGTACTCGGCGTACGCACCCCACAGGCCGGGCTCGTCCGAGAGCGGGATGTAGGAGTAGATCCGGCGCCGGTAACACAGGTGGTAGCGGCCGGCCAGACACGCCGGACAGAATCGGCACGAGAGCATGGTCTCCACCGCGACCCGGTCGCCCACGTCCACGCCCCAGCGTTGGGCGGCTTCGTCGCCGATCTTCTCGATCACGCCGAGCGGCTCGTGGCCCGGGATCGCCGGCATGGGGGTGCGCAGGGCGCCCTCGAACTGCTCGTAGTCGCTGCCGCAGATCCCGCAGGCCTCGATGCGCAGCAGCGCCGTCTGGGCGCCGATCTCGGGGATCGGGAGATCCCGGGGCTCGAGGACCCGGGGAGCCGTCTGGACCATGGCGAGGGCTGTCTTGGGCACGGGGGGGTGTTCCAATCGACGTTGGCGTTTTCCTATTGTAATTGTATGGGCCTCGGCAGCCAACCCGCGTCGTGCCCAGCGGAGCCCCCGATGGCGATCACGCCCGACCAGCGCATCTTCTACGACGAGAACGGCTATCACCTCGTTCGCGGCCTGTTCGAGGAGAGCGAGACCGAGGTCTGGATCGAGCGCTTCCTGGCCATCGTCCAGGAGGAGGTCGAGCCCGCGCCGGGCATGCTGGTCATGCGCGACGTGATGGTGGCCAAGGGCGCCGTGGTGCCGGACAGCCGCGTCGCCGAGATCGCCAAGATCCAGGATTTCCACGCCGATCCGGTCCTCTTCGAGGGCTACATGAAGCACCCGCGCCTGCTCGACGTGGTCGAGAGCTTCACGGGCCCGGACATGAAGTCCATCCACTCGATGCTGATCAACAAGCCCCCGGGCGTGGACGGGCGCCATCCCCTGCACCAGGACCTGGTCTACTTTCCGTTCCGACCGGCGGACTCCATCGTCGCCACCTGGACCGCGCTCGAGCCGTGCACGCGCGAGAACGGCTGCCTGGTGGTGGTGCCCGGCTCCCACAAGGGCGAGCTCCGCAAGCACCAGAATCCAGACTGGGAGTGGCTCAACCTCGCCTACTTCGGGGCCGAGGGCGCCGACGAGAGCACCGAGCGCGTCCACCTCGAGATGGAGGTGGGCGACACGGTCTTCTTCCATCCGCTGCTGCTGCACGGCTCGGGACGCAATCGCTCGTCCGGCTTCCGCCGCGCCATCTCGGCGCACTACGCCAGCGCGCGCTGCCAGTTCCTGCCGGGCGCGGAGCCAGTGGGCGAATACCGTCCCTACCTGTCGGTTCGCGGACGCACCTTCGAGGACGGCATCTAGGTGGGCATCTGCGCCGAGCAGCGGCGCCAGTTCGAGGAGCGCGGCTGGTTCCACCTGGGGCCGGTCTTCTCCGCCGAGGAGCTCGCGGAGCTCCGCTCGGAGTACGATCGCGCGCTCACGAACCCGCTGCGCATTGGCGAGCAGGGGAAGTCGCCCTTCGAGTACAGCCCGCTGCTGCACCTCCGGAGCCCGGTGCTGCTGCGCTACGCGACCTCCCCGCAGCTGGTGGAGGCGGCCGTCGACCTGCTGGGTCCGGACGTGCGCCTGTACTGGGATCAGGCGGTCTCCAAGCCGGCGGGCGCCGAGTCCGACGTCCCCTGGCACCAGGACAACGGCTACACGCCGGTGGAGCCCGAGGAGTACGTGACCTTCACGGTGGCGATCGACGCCACCCGGGTCGAGAACGGCTGTCTCTGGATCCAGCCCGGGAGCCACCGAGACGGGGTTCAGCCCCACCGTCGCACCGACACGCTCTTCTACCGCGGCTACGACGGCGACGATCCCGGCGTTCCGGTGGAGCAGGAGGAGGGCGACGTGCTGGCCTTCTCGTCCCTCACCATGCACCGGAGCGGCGCCAACAGGAGCGCCGGGCCGCGGCGCTCCTGGGTGATTCAGTTCTGCCACGGACACGCGTGCAATCAGAAGACCCGGGTCCCCTTCGACGATCGGCTGCTCGTGGCCCGGGACGGCGTGGTGCTCGAAGAGCCGGTGCGCGAGCGCGAGTTCGACTGGAAGGCGCTCCTGGACGCGGGCCAGGCGACGTCCTGAGCCCCGATTCAGCGGACGTGACGGAGGTGGCAGAGGTGGCGGAGCGCATCGACGTCGGGGGACACTCGCTCGCGGTGGACGCGGCGGGCGCTGGCCCCCCGCACTTCGTCTGCCTGCACGGTCTGGTCGACCACCTGGGGATCTGGGACCGGCTGGCGCCCGAGCTGGCCGCGCGGGGAAGGCTGATCCGCTTCGACCAGCGCGGTCACGGTGACTCGGACGCGCCACCCGGGCCCTACGCCCGGGAAGACCTGGCCGCCGACGTGGTGTCCCTCCTCGACGCGCTCGGCGTGGAGCGGGCGGTCCTGGTCGGTCACTCCATGGGCGGGATCGTCTCCATGGCCACGGCGCTCGCCCACCCGGATCGCGTCGCGGGCCTGGTCCTGATCGGCACCGCCAGCCAGTGCAGCGAGAAGGTGGCCGGCTGGTACGAGCGCATCGCCA